>SLPP01000391.1 GCA_007131945.1 Paracoccaceae bacterium
ACGATGCCGAAGGCGGGGCGGCTGGTGCTGTCGCCGATGCTCAACGAAAAGGGCAAGCTCATCGGCGATTTCACCATCGCGCGGGCCTCGGACAGCCGCTTCCTGATCTGGGGCTCGCTCGCGGCGTCGAAATACCACATGCGCTGGTTCGAACGGCATCTGCCCTCCGACGGCTCGGTCCGCGTGCATCGTTTCCATACCGATCTGGTCGGCCTGATGCTGGCGGGTCCGAAATCGCGCGAAGTGCTGGCGGCGCTTGTCGATGCGGATGTGTCCAGGGACGCCTTCCGCTTCATGGATTTCCGCGAGATGGACGTGGCCGGCGCGCCCTGCATGGTCAACCGCATCACCTATACCGGCGATCTGGGCTACGAGATCTGGATGAAGCCCAGCTTCGAGCGGCGCGTCTATCTGGCGATCAAGGAGGCCGGGCAGGCGCACGGCATCGTCGATTTCGGCATGCGCGCGCTGCTGTCGATGCGGCTGGAGAAGAACTTCCCCACCTGGTTCGCCGAACTGCGACCGATCTACGGTCCGTTCGAAGGATCGATGGATCGTTTCGTGAAGCTGCAGAAGCCCGATTTCATCGGCCGCGCGGCGGCGGTGGCCGAGCGCGACGCGGGGCCACGGCTGCGGCGGGTCTCGCTGATGATCGACGCGGCCGATGCCGACGTTCTGGGTGACGAGCCGATCTGGGCGAAGGTGCACGAGGATTTCGGCACCGTCGAGGAACCCCATGGCCACGGCGCGACCCGATTCGACGTTGCCGGGCGCGAGATGCCGCGGCCCGACCCGGTGCGGGACGGCGACTGGCGGGTCGTGGGCTGGGTGACCTCGGGCGGCTATGCGCATTGGGTGCGGGCGTCGATGGCACAAGGCTATCTGCCGGCCGAACTCGCCGGGCGCGGCGAAGAGGGGCTCTTCGCCGTCGAGATCATGGGCGAGCGGCGCCCGGCGCGGATCGCGCTGGAGCCTCCCTTCGATCCGGCGGGCGAGAGGATGCGGATGTGACCCGCCCGTCACTAGGTGTCGAAGGCGCCGTCCCAGGCGTAGCCGGTGAAGTCCTGCTCCTGCCCGCCGAGCGCGCGGTAGAAGGCGCGGGCAGGGAGGTTGCCGGGCTCGGTGCCGAGCCAGATGCCCTTGCACCCCTGCGCGCGGGCGTGGTCGAAAAGCCGCCGCATCACCGCCGTGGCGAGGCCCCGACGCTGATGCTCCTCGCGCGTGCCGACCTCGTTGACGAAGAGGCTCGGCGGCTTGTCGGGGTGCAGGAGCACGGTGCCCGAGGCGAAGGCAAGGATGCGGCCGCCCTCGACGGCGGCAACGAGGTAGTGCCGGGACTCGCGCAGGAAGGCGCGCGACTGGTCGGCATCGACGGGCCGGTCGAAGAGGCCGGGCTCGACCTTCAGCAACAGATCAAGGTCGTCCATGTCCAGGACGCGGATTTCCATTTCGGCCTCCCTCAGGGGGGTGCACCATGAAGCTAGCCGATCTGGACATCTTCGTCATCGGCACGCCGCCGCCGGGCTGGGGCGGGCGCTATTGGATCGTGGTGAAGCTGACCACCGCCTGCGGCATCGCGGGCTATGGCGAGGTCTACGCGGCCTCGGTCGGACCCGTTGCCATGCGGGCCGTCATCAAGGACGTCTTCGCGCGTCACATGCAGGGCGAGAGCCCCGAGAACGTGGAACTCATGTTCCGCCGCGCCTATTCCTCGGGCTTCACGCAGCGCCCGGATCTGACGGTGATCGGCGCCTTCTCGGGGCTCGAGATCGCCTGCTGGGACATCCTCGGCAAGGCCCGCGAGCGGCCGGTCTGGGCGCTTCTCGGCGGGCGGATGAACGAGCGGCTGCGCGCCTATACCTATCTCTACCCGCTGCCGCACCACGAGAAGGCCAAGTTCTGGACCAGCCCCGAGATGAACGCCGAGGCGGCCTTGCACTATGTCGAGCGCGGCTTCACCGCGCTGAAGCTCGACCCGGCCGGGCCCTACACGATCCGCGGCGGCCACCAGCCGGCGCTGTGGGACATCGACCTGAGCGTGCGGATGCTGCGCGCGATCCGCGAAGCCGTCGGCAACCGCGCCGACATCCTCTTCGGCACGCATGGCCAGTTCACACCCGCGGGCGCGATCCGGCTCGGCGCGGCGATCGAACCCTTCCAGCCCCTCTGGTACGAGGAGCCGATCCCGCCCGACAACCTCCTCGACTTCGCGCAGGTGGCGCAAGCGGTGCGAATCCCCATCGCGACCGGCGAGCGGATGACGACCAAGGCCGAATTCGGCGCGCTCCTGCGTTCGGGCGGGGCGCAGGTCCTGCAACCGGCGACCGGGCGCTCGGGCGGGCTCTGGGAGACGAAGAAGATCGCCGCGCTGGCCGAGGCCTTCGGCGCCCATATCGCCCCGCATCTCTATGCCGGCCCCGTCGAATGGGCGGCGAACATCCACCTCGGCGTGACCTTGCCGAACCTGCTGATGGTCGAGTGCATCGAGGAGGGGGGCGATTTCCACCTGCCGCTGATCGGTCATTCGATAAAGGTCGAAGAAGGCTTCATCCGCGCCCCCGAGGCCCCTGGCCTCGGCATCGCCTTCGACGAGGCGCTGGCCCGCGCCCACCCCTACACCGGCGACGCGCTGCATCTGCAGATGCAGGAGGCGCCCTGCGACTATGCGAAAGGAAATGACTTCGAAGGGGGTGCGCCGCGCAAAGATTGAAAAGGCACGGTAGAAATGGGTTGCAATCCCGGCAAGGTCGCGTTTGGATCATGTCATGTCGCAAGCGAGAACGCACCCCGCGAGCCGGGCGGCTCGATAGAATAACGAACCGCGCCCAACGGCGCCGGAAACAGCCAGCATAAACATCAGGGAGACTTCCATGACCATGACGCAGACCGGAAAGCGCGCGGTGCATCCCGCCGCCCGCATGTTCGCCCGCGAATGCCGCGACGGGCGCCTGAGCCGGCGGGAATTCCTGACCCGCGCGACGGCGCTCGGCGTCGCCGCGCCCACCGCCTACGGCCTCATCGGCCTCGCCGCGCCCGCGGCCCGCGCCGACACGCCGCAGATGGGCGGCGAAGTCAGGATGCAGATGGACATCAAGGCGCAGCGCGACCCGCGCACCTGGGACTGGTCCGAGCTTGCCAATGTCTGCCGCGGTTGGCTCGAATACCTCGTGCATTACGAGCGCGACGGTTCGGTCGTCCCGGTGCTGCTGGAAAGCTGGGAAGCCAGCGACGACGCGACCGTCTTCACGCTCCGTGTCCGCCAGGGCGTGACCTGGAACAACGGCGACGCCTTCACCGCCGAACATGTCGCCCACAACATCGAACGCTGGGCCGATGCCTCGGTCGAGGGCAACTCGATGGCCGGCCGGATGGGCGCGATCTCGCAGGACGGGAAGATCCGCGACGGCGCCATCGAGATCGTCGACGATCACACGCTGCGGCTGCATCTGTCGAGCCCCGACATCGCCATCATCGTCAACATGGCCGACTACCCGGCCGCGGTGGTGCACCCGTCCTTCACCGGCGACGACCCGGTCGCCAATCCGATCGGCACCGGCCCCTATCGCCCGGTCCGGCACGAGACCGGCATCGGCGCCGTGATCGAGCGCAATCCCGACCATACCTGGTGGAACGAGGGCAACGGCGCCTGGCTCGACCGGATCGAGTTCGTCGATCTCGGCACCGATCCCTCGGCCTGGATCGCGGCGGCCGAGGGCGGCGAGATCGAACTCACCTATCAGACGACCGGTGACTACGTCGATATCTTCGAGGCGATCGGCATGCCGGCGTCGGAGGTGATCACCGCTGCCACCCTGGCCGTGCGATTCAACCAGTCCCAGCCGCCCTACGACAACGTCAATGTCCGGCGTGCGTTGCAGATGGCCGTCGACAACGAGACCGTGCTGGAGCTGGGCTATGACGATCGCGGTGACGTGGCCGAGAACCATCATGTCTGCCCGATCCATCCCGAGTACGCCGAGATGGAGCCGCCCGAATTCGACCCCGCGCGCGCGGCCGAGATGATCGCCGAAGAGGGGCTCGCCGACCACGAATTCGAACTGATCTCGATCGACGATGCCTGGCAGGCGGCGACCTGCGACAACGTCGCCGCCCAGATCCGCGCCGCCGGCATCAGCATCCGCCGCACGATCCTGCCGGGCGCGACCTTCTGGAACGACTGGCTGAACTACCCGTTCTCCTCGACCGAGTGGAACATGCGGCCGCTCGGCGTGCAGGTTCTCAACCTCGCCTACCGCTCCGGCGTCGCCTGGAACGAGGCAGGCTATGCGAATCCCGAGTTCGACGCGCTCCTGGACGAGGCGAATTCGATCGCCGACGCCGATGCGCGGCGCGAGGTGATGCTCAAGTTGCAGCAAATGATGCGCCGGGATGGCGTGCTGATCCAGCCTTACTGGCGCGCGCTCTACCGCAATATGCGGCCGAACATCGGCGGTGCCGAGATGCACCCGACCTTCGAGGTCCGCTACCAGCATTACTGGAAGTCGTGACGGTCGCGGCGCGGGGCCTTTCCGCCCCGCGCCCGTTTTCATCCCGCCCGGTCCACCGCCCCGCCGCCTGACACGGCCCCGGACCAACGGACCCAGCCCGGGGAGACGCCATGCTCCTGTTCCTTCTCCGCCGCGTCGGTGTCATGCTGGTCACGGCGCTGTGCCTGACCTTCGTCGTCTTTTTCCTGACCAACCTGCCGGCAAAGCTCGAGACGCTGGCCAAGACGCAGGCAGGCGCGCGCATCTCCGATGCCGAAGTGGCCAGCTGGCTCGACCGCAACGGCTACAACCAGCCGATGCTGGTTCGCTACGGCGAGTGGCTTGGCGTGGTGCCCGGCTGGACGCGCGAGGAGGCTGACGGCACGATCCGCGGTCGCTGCATCGAGCGGATGGGACCCGAGGGCGCTGGCGCGCGCTGCGGGCTTCTGCAGGGCTACTGGGGTCATTCCACGCGCTTCCGCGCCCCGGTGGGCGAGGTGATCAGCACACGGCTCGGCGCCACGGGATGGCTGATGCTCTGGGTGCTGATCGTCATGGTGCCGATGGCACTGATCGTCGGCATCGTCGCCGGGATGCGCGAGGGCTCGCGTACCGACCGATCGCTCTCGACCTTCGCCATCGCCTCGACGGCGACGCCGGAATACGTCTCGGGTGTGCTGTTCATCGCGCTCCTCGCGTCGTCGACGGTGGGGCTGTCACCCTTGCTGGTCAGCTGGGGCGTGATCCCCGGCCCGGTGCTCTTCCAGGGCAACGCGCGCTCGGCGCTCGACCAGATCACCTTCTGGAACTTCACGCTGCCGGTCATCACCATCGCGCTCTACGGCATGGGCTATGTCGCGCGCATCACGCGCGCCTCGATGACCGAGGTGATGACACAGCAATACATCCGCACCGCCCGGCTGAAGGGCGTGAGCTTCCCCAATATCGTCCTCAGGCACGCGCTCCGGAACGCGTTGATCGCGCCCTTCACCGTGATCATGCTGCAGATCCCCTGGCTTCTGAACGGCGTCGTCATCGTCGAGGTGCTGTTCAGCTATCCCGGCTTCGGCTGGACGCTATACGAGGCGGCGGTCAACAACGACATCGAGCTTCTGCTCGCCGCCTCGGTCGTCGCCGTGATCGTCGTGCTGCTGACGCAGCTCATCTCGGACATCGGCTATGTCTATCTCAACCCGCGCATCCGCGTGAGCTAAGGAGGGCGGAGCGTGGAAGAACTCGGCTGGCTCGCCATCATCGGCCGCATCGCCCAGCAGCTGCTGCCGGTCTGGGTGGCGATGGTCATCGTCTTCGCCCTCTCGATCCGCTTCAAGCGGCGACTGGGGCTCTACGGCAAGCTCTTCGATTCGAATGTCGGCATGGTCGGCTTCGCGATCGTGATCTTCTGGATCTTCACCGCGATCTTCGCCGACATGATCATCACCCATGACCCGCTGGCGCAGCTGCGCGGGATGCGCAACGCGGTGCCGGGTTCGCCGCTCGCCAGTCCGGGCGACCATTATCCCTACTACCTGCTCGGCGGCGACAGCCTCGCCCGCGACGTCTTCTCGCGCGCGGTGATGGGCGCGCGCGAAGTGCTGACCATCGCCCCCTTCGCGGCCATGATCTCGTTCATGATCGGCATCTCGCTCGGCCTGCCCGCGGGCTATTTCGGCGGCAGGCTGGACACCAGCCTCACCTTCCTCGCCAACCTCGTCCTCGCCTTCCCCGTCATCCTGCTCTTCTTCCTCCTCGTCGCCCCCGAGATCCAGGAGACGGCGATCCCGGTGGTCATGGCCGGCATCCTGTTCCTGGTGCCCGTGCTCTTCGTCTCGGTTCTTCTGAACGCGCGCTTCTTCACCCAGCCGATGAAGCGCAACCTCTATGTCGGCGCGGCGCTCCTGGTCGGGCTCTGGGCCTATTCGGGGCTCGCCTTCAACGCCGACCCGCTGGGCGTCTGGGGGATGCGGGCGAACCTCTTGAACGTCTTCGTGGCGGTCGTCTTCGTCAACGCGCCCACCGTCTTCCGCATCGTACGCGGCATCACCATGGACATCCGCACCCGAGACTATGTCGCCGCCGCCCAGACCCGCGGCGAGGGGCCGTGGTACATCATGATGTGGGAGATCCTGCCCAATGCCCGCGGCCCGCTTATCGTCGATTTCTGCCTGCGCATCGGCTACACGACGATCCTTCTCGGCACGCTCGGCTTCTTCGGACTGGGCGTCTCGCCCGAAAGCCCCGACTGGGGCTCGACCATCAACGACGGCCGCCGCCTGCTGACCGTCTACCCGCACCCGGCGCTGGTGCCCGCACTCTCGCTCATGTCGCTCGTCCTCGGCCTGAACCTCCTGGCCGACGGTCTGCGCGAGGAAAGCCTGAAGGACTGAAGCCCATGCCCGCCTTCGCGAGGAGATCGCCGTGACCGACTGGGACCCCTCGAAACCGATCCTCGAGATCGAGAATCTCTCGATCTCCTTCTTCACCCGTCTGCGCGAGATCCCGGCGGTGATGGATTTCTCCTGCACCGTGCTGCCGGGCGAGGCGATGGGTCTCGTCGGCGAATCCGGCTGCGGCAAGTCGACCGTGGCGCTGGCCGTGATGCGCGATCTCGGCGTCAACGGCCGCATCGTCTCGGGCACGATCCGCTTCAAGGGGCGGGATCTGACCAACATGGGCGATGCCGAGCTGCGCAAGATCCGCGGCTCCGAGATCGCGATGATCTACCAGGAGCCGATGGCCAGCCTGAACCCGGCGATGAAGATCGGCCGGCAATTGATGGAAGTCCCGATCATCCACGAGGGCATGGGCAAGTCCGAAGCCCGTGCGCTCGCCCGCCAGCTTGTCGCCGATGTCCGCCTGCCCGATCCCGACCGCATCCTCGACGCCTATCCGCACCAGCTCTCCGGCGGCCAGCAGCAGCGCATCGTGATCGCCATGGCGCTGATGTCGAAACCGGCGCTCCTGATCCTCGACGAGCCGACGACCGCGCTCGACGTCACCGTCGAGGCGGGCATCGTCGAACTGGTCCGCGAACTGGGCAAGAAATACGGCACCTCGATGCTGTTCATCAGCCACAATCTGGGCCTCATCCGCGAGACGTGCGACCGGATCACGGTGATGTATTCCGGCGAGGCGGTGGAGACCGGCAACATCACCGACGTCTTCAACCGGATGCGCCACCCCTACACGCAGGCGCTTTTCCGCGCCATCCCGCTGCCCGGCGCGAACAAGAACGACCGTCCCCTGCGCGCCATCCCGGGCAATTTCCCGCTGCCGCACGAACGCCCGCCCGGCTGCAATTTCGGCCCGCGCTGCGACTATTTCGTCGACGGGCGCTGCAATGCCACCGACATCGCCATGGCGCCGGTCGCCGGCGACAACCGCCACGACTCGCGCTGCCTGCGCTTCGACGAGATCGACTGGGACTCGCCGCCGCCGGTCGAGGCCACGCACGAAGGCAGCCGGATCGGCGAGGTCGTGCTGCGCATGGACGATGTGCGCAAGTACTACGAGGTCTCGGCCTCGAAGCTCTTCTCGGGTGGCGACACCAAGGTCGTGAAGGCCAACGAGACGCTGAGCTTCGACGCCCGCGAGGGCGAGACGCTGGCGATCGTCGGCGAATCCGGCTGCGGCAAGTCGACCTTCGCCAAGGTGCTGATGGGGCTCGAGACCGCGACCGGCGGCAAGATCATGCTCTTCGACGAGAACGTGCAGTCGACGCCGATCGAGAACCGCAACACCGACACCGTCTCGTCGCTGCAGATGGTGTTCCAGAACCCGTTCGACACGCTGAACCCGTCGATGACGGTGGGGCGGCAGATCATCCGCGCGCTCGAGATCTTCAAGGTCGGCAAGAACGACGCCGAGCGTCACCAGCGGATGCTGGAACTCCTCGACCTGGTGAAACTGCCGCGCGAATTCGCCACCCGCATGCCGCGCCAGCTCTCCGGCGGGCAGAAGCAGCGCGTCGGCATTGCGCGGGCCTTCGCCGGCGACGCCAAGGTCGTGGTCGCCGACGAACCCGTCTCGGCGCTCGACGTCTCGGTCCAGGCGGCGGTGACCGAGCTTCTGATGGACATTCAGCGCAAGAACCACACGACGCTCCTGTTCATCAGCCACGACCTGAGCATCGTGCGCTACCTGTCGGACCGGGTCATGGTCATGTATCTTGGCCATGTCGTCGAGCTCGGCTCGACCGACCAGGTCTTCAACCCGCCCTACCACCCCTATACCGAGGCACTGCTCTCGGCCGTGCCCATCGCCGACACCACGGTCGAGAAGGAGCGGATCGTGCTGGAAGGCGACATCCCCTCGGCGATGAACCCGCCACCGGGCTGCCCGTTCCAGACCCGCTGCCGCTGGAAGCCGAAGGTGCCCGGCAATCTGTGTGAGACCGAGGTGCCGCCGATGCGGACCCTTGCCGAAGGGCACCAGGTGAAATGCCATCTCGCCGAATCGGTCTTCGCCGAGATGAAGCCGGTGTTCCGCGTCGCCGCGGAATAGCCGCGACGGCAGGTTTCCGGGACGGCGAGCGCTCCCCCGTGCCGAGTGTCCGACAAGCCGGCGCGGTTCCTTCGCGCCTTCCGCCTCCGCCCCTGGCGAGCGCGCGCCGGGTTCCGGCTGCGGGGCGGCCCGCGCGCCGATCGCCGTACGGAGCTGACCTCCGCAAAACGCGCCCTCTCGAGGACTTGGATAAAAGTTTCGTTGTGGTTAACCGAAGCGAATACGAAAATAAAATCAATTACTTCGACGAGTGCACAGTATTGTGCACCTGGTCTGCGGCGGCCGGTTCCGGGTCTCCGCAGCCCGTGGCCGAGCCGATGGCCCGCATCAACGACGCCCCTTGCCTCCGGCGCGTCGGCGCGGTTCTATGGTGCCGGAACGGGGGGACGTGATGCGCTATTCCGGCTTTCGGGTGCTACTGGAAGGGCTCAGGGGCAATCGCGGCTGGCGCCCCGCCTGGCGCAAGCCCGACCCGAAACCGGCCTATGACGTGGTCATCATTGGCGGCGGCGGGCACGGGCTCTCGACCGCCTACTACCTGGCGAAGAACCACGGCATCACCAATGTCGCCGTGCTGGAAAAGGGCTGGCTCGGCTCGGGCAACATCGGCCGCAACACCACGATCGTGCGCGCCAACTACTTCCTGCCCGGCAATTCCGAGTTCTATTCCCACTCGCTGAAACTGTGGGAAAAACTGGAGCGCGACCTCAACTACAACGTCATGCATTCGCAGCGCGGGCTGATCAATCTCTTCCACTCCGACGGCCAGCGCGACGCCTTCGCCCGGCGCGGCAACGCCATGCTGGCCCAGGGCGACGACGCGGTGCTGCTGGATCGAGAGGGGGTACGCGAATTGCTGCCCTATCTCGATTTCGATCAGACCCGCTTTCCCATCTACGGCGGCCTCTACCACCCCCGCGGCGGTACCGCCCGCCACGACGCCGTCGCCTGGGGCTATGCGCGGGCCGCCGACCAGCGCGGCGTTGACCTGATCGAGAACTGCGAGGTCACCGGCATCGACATAGATCAGGGCCGCGTGACCGGCGTGCAGACCTCCCGCGGCGCGATCCGGGCGAAGAAGGTGGCGATCGTGGTGGCGGGACGCTCGAGCCAGGTCGCCGCGATGGCCGGCCTGCGCCTTCCCATCGAGAGCCACATCCTTCAGGCCTTCGTCACCGAGGGGCTGAAGCCCTGCATCGACCATGTCGTGAGCTTCGGGATGGGGCATTTCTACATAAGCCAGTCCGACAAGGGCGGGCTGGTCTTCGGCGGCGACCTCGATTTCTACGCCTCCTACGCCGCGCGCGGCAACCTGCCGATGGTCGAGCATGTGATGGAAGCCGGCATGACCCTGATGCCGATGATCGGCCGGGCAAAGGTCCTGCGCTCCTGGGGTGGGATCATGGACATGTCCCCCGACGGCTCGCCGATCATCGACAGGTCCCCCGTGGACGGGCTCTTCATCAACTGCGGCTGGAACTACGGCGGCTTCAAGGCAGTGCCGGCCTCGGGCCGGTGCCTTGCGCATCTGATGGCCACCGGCGCGCCGCACAAGGTCGCCGCGCGCTTCCGGCTGGACCGATTCGCCACCGGGCACCTTCTGGACGAAGAAGGCACCGGCAGCCAGCACAACCTGCATTGAGGGACCATGCGCATCACCTGCCCCTGCTGCGGCTCCCGCGACCGGCGCGAGTTCACCTATTACGGCTCTGACGACTACCTGCGCCGCCCCGACGCGGACGCCGCTGCGCAGGCCTGGGACGACTACCTGCACAACCGCGACAATCCTGCGGGCGAGACCCGTGATCTCTGGTACCACGACCCCTGCGGTACCTGGGTCAAGGTCACCCGCGACACCGTCACCCACGCGATCCACGCCTGCGAGCCGGTCGCGGGGGAGGCCGGATGACCCAGTCCCACCGAATCCCCGGCAAGGGCCGTATCGACCGCGCCCGTCCGGTCCGCTTCACCTTCGACGGTCGCGACTACGATGGCTATCACGGCGACACGCTCGCCTCGGCGCTCCTCGCCAATGGCGTCCGGCTGATGGGGCGGTCGTTCAAGTATCACCGCCCCCGCGGCGTGATGACCGCCGGTTCAGAGGAGCCGAACGCGCTGGTCGAGGTATTGGAGGACGGTCAGCACACACCGAATGTCCGCGCGACGATGCAGGAACTCTTCCCCGGTCTGCACGCGCGCAGCCAGAACCGCTGGCCATCGCTCTCCTTCGATGCGCTCGCCGTCAACGACCGGTTGTCGGCCTTCCTCTCGGCGGGGTTCTACTACAAGACCTTCATGTGGCCACCCGCCTGGTGGGAGAAAATCTACGAACCCCTCATCCGCCGCGCCGCCGGGCTTGGCAGCCTCTCGGGCCGCCACGACGAGGGACGGTATGAAAAAGCCTGGGCGCATTGCGATCTCTTGGTGATTGGCTCGGGTCCCGCGGGTCTCATGGCGGCACTGACCGCCGCCCGCGCCGGCGCCGACGTGATCCTGGCCGAGGAGGACCGCGAGATGGGCGGCCGGCTGCTCTCGGACGCTCCCGAGATCGACGGGCGGAAGGGCGACGCCTGGGCGCTGGCGATAGTGGCGGAACTCGCCTCGATGCCCAATGTGCGCCTGATGCCGCGCACCACGGTCACCGGCGCCTATGACGACGGCACCTATGGTGCACTCGAACGCGTGGGACTGCATGTACCGACTCTAGCCGACCTGCCGCGCGAGTGCTTCTGGCGGATCGTGGCAAAGCGTGCGATCCTCGCTGCCGGGGCGCTCGAACGGCCGATCGCGCATCCCGACAACGACCGCCCGGGCGTGATGATGGCTTCGGCGCTGCGGTCCTATGTTCGCCGCTGGGGCGTCGATCCCGGTCGCGTCGTCATCTTTGGAAACAACGACAGTGCGCTCGATGCCGCCCGCACGCTGACCGCCGAGGGAGTTCGCATCCTCGCCTATATCGACCCTCGCCCGGTTCCCCCGGTCGAGGAGTTTCGCGTCTATCAGGGCGATGTGGTTGGCACGACTGGGCACCTCGGCCTGCAGACGGTAAGGTTCCGTCACCGGGGTGGGGTGAGCGAGATCGCGGCCGAGACGCTGGCGCTGGCCGGTGGCTGGAACCCGACGCTGCACCTCGCCTGCCATATGAACACCCGCCCGGATTGGGATGAGGGGATCGCGGCTTTCGTACCGCGACCGGATATGGTGCCGGGGCTTGCGGTCGCGGGAGCGGCCGCAAACCGGTTCTCGACGGCCGCCTGCCTGGCTGACGGGGCGGGAGCGGCGGCCGCGGCGTTGGCGGATCTGGGACTCAAAGCGCCGGATCTGCCGGTGCCGAAGGCCGAGGACGGTGTCTACGCCATCGCGCCGCTCTGGTCGGTCGAGGCGCCGGGCCGCGCCTGGCTCGACTTCGCCAATGACGTGACCACGAAGGACGTGGAACTCGCCGCGCGCGAAGGCTTCGCCTCGGTCGAGCACATGAAGCGCTACACGACGCAGGGCATGGCGCCCGATCAGGGCAAGTCGTCGAACGTCACCGCGCTCGCCGTGCTTGCCGAGACGACCGGGCAGGGCATCCCGACAACCGGAACCACGACTTTCCGACCCCCCTTCGTGCCGATCTCCATCGCCGCGCTCGGAGCCGGCGGAAGAGGCCACGGTTTTGCCCCCGAGCGGCGCACGACCTCCGAACTTGCGTCCCGCCGGATGGGCGCGCCGATGATCGAGGCGGGGCTCTGGTTCCGGCCCAGCTATTTCCCACGGGAAGGCGAGGCGACCTGGCGCGACTCTTGTGATCGCGAGGTAACGATGGTTCGGCAGGCAGTGGGGGTTTGCGACGTCTCGACGCTCGGCAAGATCGACGTGCAAGGCGCTGATGCAGAGCGCTTTCTGGACCTCGTCTACAGCAACACCATGTCCACGCTGAAGCCCGGGCGCGTGCGTTACGGGCTGATGCTGCGCGAAGACGGGCATGTGATGGACGACGGCACCTGCGCCCGCCTGTCGGAGCGCCACTTCCTGATCACCACCACCACGGCGGCGGCCGGGCCGGTCATGCGCCATCTTGATTTTGTCCAGCAGGCCTTCTGCGGCGACTGGGACGTGCGGCTGATATCGGTCACCGAGCAGTGGGCGCAGTTTGCCCTCGCCGGTCCGAGGGCGCGTGATCTTCTCAACACTCTCTTGCGCGATCCTGTAAATGCGCAGGGTTTCCCATTCATGGCGTGCAGCGAGACGCGTATTCTGGGCGTGCTGGGGCGGCTCTTCCGCATCTCTTTCTCGGGCGAGCTGGGCTATGAGGTCGCGGTGCCCGCGCGCTACGGGGCGGCTCTTTTCGATCGGCTGGTCGCCGAGGCCGAGAACCTGGGCGGTGGCGCATACGGGATGGAGGCGCTGAACGTTCTCAGGATCGAGAAGGGGTTCATCACCCATGCCGAGATCCACGGCCGCGTTACTGCCTTCGACATCGGCATGGAACGGATGGTTGCGGCGGGCAAGGACTGCATCGGCAAGGCGGCGAGCCAGCGTCCGGGGATGATCGGGCCCGAGCGAGAGCAGCTGGTCGGGCTGATGCCGCTCGAGGGCCACGCCTCGCTGACGGCGGGCGCACATCTCTACGAGGAGAAAGCTCCGGCGACGGCGGCTAACGGTCAGGGCTATGTCACCTCGGTCGGCTACTCGCCCACGCTGAACAGTTGGTTGGGGCTCGGGTTTCTGAAGAACGGCCGCGCGCGGCATGGCGAGACCGTGCGGCTGGAAGACGGATTGCGCAAGCGCAAGGTGCAGGCGCGCGTGTGCGATCCGGTGTTCTTCGACCGCGATGGAGGGCGGATGCGTGGCTGAACTGAGCGTGACCGATCCTTTCGCGGGCCTCGGCTTGCCGATAATGGCCGGCCGCTGCCGACTCGATCCATGCGCGCCCGACACGATAATCTCGATCGCGCCCTTTCCGGGGCACGTCGCCTCGGTCGATGCGGTGCTGCGCGGCATCGGCCTCGGCTTTCCAAAACCTGGCACGGTGGCTGCGGCCGGCTCGGTGCGCGCGGTCTCGGCCGGGCGGGCGACCGCTTTCCTGATGGGTGGTCCACTGCCCGAGGGTCTGCAGGAGCACGCCGCGCTGACCGATCAGGGCGACGGTTGGGCGGGGCTGCATCTGGCGGGCGAGGCGGCGGAAGCGGTGCTCGCGCGGCTCGTGCCCCTGGATCTGCGCCCTACGACCTTTCCGCCCGCTGCTTCGGCACGCAGTCTTCTCAATCACATGCCGTGCCTGCTCTTGCGCGTTACGCAAACCGCGTTCGAGCTCTACGTTTTCCGTTCGATGGCCGGCACGGCGGTGCATGAACTAACCGAGGCGATGCGCTCGGTCGCGGCGCGCTCTGCCGTCAAGTGATGACGTCGGCAGCGGTTCGGCCGGTGCGGCAGGTAAGGCCGGTCAGCGCCTCGACCGCGGTGATCACGGGCGTGAGCGCCGCTTGCGGATCGAGCGAAGGATCATCGGGGCTGTAGCGCTCTAGGTACAACCGCAACGTCGCGCCCTCGGTCCCGGTACCCGAGAGGCGCAGGACCGCGCGGGCGCCGCCCTCGAAGGTGATCTCGATCCCCTGACCGGTGCTGGACGAGCCATCGACCGGGTCGGTATAGGCGAAGTCCTCGGCCCGGGAGACGCGCAGGGGGCCAGCGTCATCGCCGGCAAGGCCCGGAAGCGACGACCGCAGGTCTTCGATCAGGGCCTGGGCAACGTCGGCATCGAGCGCCTCGTAATCGTGGCGCGAATAATAGGTGCGGCCGAACTCGGCCCAATGGTCGTGCAGGATAGCGGCGACCGACTTGCCCGTTGCGGCGAGGATGTTGAGCCACATCAGCACCGCCCAAAGCCCGTCCTTCTCAGGCACGTGATCGGAGCCGGTGCCGAAACTTTCTTCGCCGCACAGCGTGACACGTCCGGCATCAAGCAGGTTGCCGAAGTATTTCCAGCCGGTGGGCGTCGCGTAGCAGGGAAGGCCGCGGGCGGCGGCGACGCGATCGACGGCGGTGCTCGTCGGCATCGACCGCGCGACGCCAGCCAGCCCGCCGGCGTAGCCCGGCGCGAGATGCGCATGCGCGGCGAGCACCGCGAGGCTGTCGGAGGGGCTGACATAAATGCCGCGGCCCAGGATCATGTTGCGGTCGCCATCCCCGTCCGATGCAGCTGCCAAATCGGGCGCCTGCGGTGCGAATACCGCGTCGTGGAGCGCTTTTGCCCAGATCGGGTTCGGGTCCGGATGGCCGCCGCCGAAATCGGACAGTGGTACGGCGTTGATCACCGAGCCCGGTTCCGCCCCGAGCCGACGCTCGAGGATCTCGATGGCATAGGGACCGGTGACGGCGTGCATCGCGTCGAAGCGCAACGAGAACCCGTCCGCGATAAGTGCCCTCATCGCACTGAAATCGAACAAACGTTCCATCAGGTCAGCATAGTCCGCGACCGGATCCACCACCTCGATCACCGTCTCGGCGAGGCGCTGGCGGCCGGGGCGCGCGAGGTCGAGATCCTGACTTTCGACGATCAGATACTGCTCGAGCGCCTGCGTCGCCGCATGGATCCGCGCCGTCACCGCCTCGGGTGCCGGACCGCCATTGGAAATGTTCACCTTGACCCCTAAATCGCCGTCCTTGCCGCCCGGATTGTGGCTGGCAGAGAGGATGACTCCACCATCCGCGCCGCGTGTGCGGATCAGGTGCGACGCGGCGGGGGTGGACAGCAGCCCGTTCTGTCCGACGATCACGCGTGATGCGCCCGAAGCAGCGGCCATGCGCATAATCACCTGCGCCGCGCGATCGTTGAAGTAGCGCCCGTCACCGCCCAGTACCAGTGTCTTGCCGGCAATGCCGCCCAATCCCGCCCAGACGGCCTCGACAAAGTTCTCGAGGTAATGCGGCTGCATGAAGACTCGCGTCTTTGCCCGCAGTCCCGAGGTTCCGGGCTTCTGGCCGGGAATCGGGCGGGTCGCGACCCGGATCGGTGCCGACATCAGCGCGTGGCCTCGGTCAGCCGGCGTTTAACGTAGTCCTTCACCTGCCTTATCATCGGCTGCATATGCGCCTCTTCATCGCGAAAGAAGTGGTCGGCGCCCTCGATTTCGGTATGGGTGATGGTGATGCCCTTCTGCTCGTGCAGCTTGGTCACCAGCCCGGCCACGTCCTTCGGGGGCGCGATCCGGTCGGCGGTGCCGTTGATGATCAGCCCCGAGGCGGGGCAGGGGGCGAGGAAGCTGAAATCGTACATGTTCGCTGGCGGCGCCACCGAGACGAAGCCGGTGATGTCGGGCCGACGCATAAGCAGTTGCATGCCGATCCAGGCGCCGAAGCTGAAACCCGCGACCCAGCAGTGCCGCGCGCTCTGGTTCATTGCCTGCAACCAGTCGAGTGCGGAAGCGGCGTCAGAAAGCTCGCCCACGCCCTGATCGTACTCCCCCTGGCTACGCCCGACCCCGCGGAAGTTGAACCGCAGGACCGAAAACCCGAGGCTATGGAAGGCATAATGCAGGTTGTAGACAACCTTGTTGTTCATCGTGCCGCCGAACTGCGGGTGCGGGTGCAACACGATGGCAATGGGGGCGTCGCGATTGGGTTGGGGATGGTAACGACCTTCCAGGCGGCCATCGGGGCCGGGAAAAATGACTTCAGGCATACGGCGACCTTTTGCTCCGGTGCAACTTTTCCAGCGCCCATCCGGCCTTCGTTGACAAGTCCGGTCGGGTAACCTAGAACGCTTCTAAACTTTGTGCCCGTCTTAGCGGGTCGTTCGGGGCCGATAGCAGATAAGCAGGGCGCGCGCGGGCGTCAATCACTTTGCGCGTTTCTGGAGGTCTGCGGCTGGGGGTGGGCCGATGAAGCTGTCGACGAAAGGCCGCTACGCGATGGTCGCGATGGTTGATCTGGTTCTGGAGTTGGAAAAGCCCGACATCCAGCACCTGTCGCTGGCCGAGATCGCAAGGCGACAGAACGTTTCGCTGGCCTATCTCGAACAGCTTTTCGTCAAGCTGCGCCGCGCCGGTCTGGTCGAATCGGTGCGCGGGCCAGGTGGTGGTTACCGGCTGGCCCGTCCGGCGAGCGAGATCCGCGTTTCGGAAGTGCTGGAAGCGGTCGAGGAGACCTGGAGCGCGCTTGAAAAAGGCGCAGCGGCGACGGGAGCTCTGTCCGGCTCGCGGGCGCAATCGATGTCGAACCGTCTTTGGGAGGGACTGAGCGCGCAGGTTTATGTCTTCCTGCACCAGACCACGCTCGAGGATGTCGCCTTCAACCGGCTGAAGCCCTGTCCGGCGGTGCCGAGCCTCTTTCGGGTTGCCTGAGGATGACGGGACGGCTCTATCTCGACTGGAACGCCAGCGCCCCATTGAGACCCGAGGCGCGCACGGCGATGGTCGCCGCAATGGAACTGACCGGCAACGCAAGCGCCGTTCATGCCGAGGGGCGCGCAGTCCGCGCGGCAATCGAGACAGCGCGTGCGCAGGTCGCGGCCGCGCTGGGGGCAGAGGGTGCCGACATCGTTTTCACCTCGGGAGCGACAGAGGCCGCGGCGCTCGCCTGCGTCGGGCGCGATCTGCACTGCGGTGGGATCGAGCATGACGCAGTTGCAGCCTGGTGCCGGGCAGACCTGCCAGTAGACGCGAAGGGCCGGGTGTCGGTAACGGATCCCGCGTGCACGGCACTGCAACTCGCGAATTCAGAGACCGGGATCGTGCAGGAACTGCCCGAAGGTCTGGCAGTCAGCGATCTGACCCAGGGTTTCGGCAAGCTGCCTTTCGCCTTCAACTGGCTCGGTTGCGCGATGGGGCTCGTCTCGGCGCACAAGCTGGGTGGGCCGGTCGGTATCGGCGCGCTCGTGCTCAGGGCGGGTTGCGACGTTTCGGCACAGCTGCGCGGCGGCGGACAGGAGATGGGACGACGCGCGGGAACTGAAAACCTGATTGGAATTGTGGGGTTTGGCGCCGCGGCCGAGGCGGCGGCGCGCGACCTGGAGGCCGGGTGCTGGGAAGAGGTTGCCGAGATTAGAAATATTCTAGAAACGGCACTGGAAGCTGAATGCCCTGATATTATGTCTGTCGGGCAAGGTGCGCGTCGTCTGCCCAACACGCTTTGCCTTGTCGCGCCCGGCTGGAAGGGCGAGACACAGGTGATGACCATGGACCTGGCTGGTTTCGCTGTCTCGGCGGGCTCGGCCTGCTCCTCGGGGAAGGTGACGGCGAGCCGCGTGCTGAAAGCGATGGGCTTTGATGACTTGGCGGCCGGCTCGGCGCTCAGGATCTCGCTTGGCCCGGGACTGGAGCGGGTGGACGTCCTGCGCTTTGCCGAGAGCTTTTCCGCCGCTTGGAAGCGGGGGCGCGCTAGACTGAAATAGGCAGGAGCAGACTTGCCGAACAACGACGGGAAGATGACGATGGCAGCACTGGACAACACGCTGGAGGTTCGCGAAGGCGTCGACCGGGAGACGGTCGAGACCGTGCAATCCATGGCCGGCAAGTACAAGCACGGCTGGGAAACCGAAATCGAGATGGAGTTCGCGCCGAAGGGCCTCAATGAGGACATCGTGCGCCTGATCTCGGAGAAGAACGGCGAACCGGAATGGATGACCGAGTGGCGTCTGGGCGCGTTCCGCCGCTGGCAGTCGATGGAAGAGCCCGACTGGGCAATGCTGTCGATTCCGCCGATCGCGTATCAGGAACAATACTACTACGCCAAGCCAAAGAGCATGGCGGAAAAGCCCAAGTCTCTCGACGAGGTCGATCCGAAACTTCTGGAAACCTACGCCAAGCTAGGCATTCCGCTCAAGGAGCAGATGGTGCTCGCGGGCGTCGAGGGGGCAGATGCGCCTGCCGGGCGCAAGGTCGCGGTCGATGCGGTCTTCGATTCGGTCAGCGTCGGGACGACCTTCAAGGACGAGCTTGCCAAGGCCGGCGTGATCTTCTGCTCGATTTCGGAGGCGATCAAGGAACATCCCGAGCTTGTAAAGAAATACCTCGGCTCGGTCGTGCCGGTGAGCGACAACTTCTTCGCCACGCTCAACTCGGCGGTCTTTACCGACGGCTCCTTCGTCTACGTTCCGCCCGGCGTTCGCTGTCCGATGGAACTCAGCACCTATTTCCGTATCAATGCCGAGAATACGGGCCAGTTCGAGCGTACACTGATCATCGCCGACAAGGGTTCCTACGTGAGTTATCTCGAGGGCTGCACCGCGCCCAAGCGCGACACGCACCAGTTGCACGCCGCGGTGGTCGAGATCGTCGCGCTGGAAGATGCCGAGGTGAAGTACTCGACCGTCCAGAACTGGTATCCTGGCGACGAGGAGGGGCGCGGCGGCATCTACAACTTCGTGACCAAGCGCGCCGACTGCCGCGAGGCACGCGCCAAGGTGATGTGGACGCAGGTCGAGACCGGTTCTGCGATCACCTGGAAGTACCCGTCCTGCATCCTGCGCGGCGAGGAAAGTTCGGGCGAGTTCTACTCGATTGCGATCACCAACAATTGGCAGCAGGCCGATACCGGCACCAAGATGATCCATCTGGGGAAGAACACGCGCTCGCGGATCGTCTCGAAGGGGATTTCTGCAGGGCACGCCCAGAACACCTATCGAGGGTTGGTAAGCATGCACCCCAAAGCCTTGAATTCACGTAACTATACCCAATGCGATAGTCTCCTGATCGGGGACCAGTGCGGCGCCCATACCGTGCCCTATATCGAGGTCAAGAACGCCTCGAGCCGGGTGGAACACGAGGCGACCACCTCGAAGGTCGATGACGACCAGCTTTTCTACTGCCGCCAGCGCGGCATGGACGAGGAGGAGGCGGTGGCGCTCGTCGTCAACGGTTTCTGCCGCGAGGTCTTGCAGGCGCTGCCGATGGAATTCGCGATGGAGGCACAGGCACTGGTTGCAATCAGCCTGGAGGGGTCGGTCGGCTGATGAACTGGAAATGGCTGCTCACCGCCGGTGAGCCACGTCCGCGTTACGTGCTGCTGGTGGCGATTGGCGTGGTCCTGATGATGTCGCTCACCTATCCGATCTGGTATCCGGGCGGCCCCGGGATGGCGGCCTTCGCGGCGATTTCAGCCGTCATCATCAGTCATGTCTCGGCAAAAACGATCATGCGCCGCTGAGCGCGAGGAAACGGGAAGAACAATGCTGGAAATCAAGAACCTGCACGTCAAGCTCGAGGAAGAGGACAAGGCGATCCTCAAGGGCGTCGATCTCACCGTCGAGGCCGGCAAGGTGCATGCGATCATGGGGCCGAACGGCTCGGGCAAGTCGACGCTGGCCTATGTCCTCTCGGGCCGCGACGGCTACGAGGTGACCGAAGGATCGATCATGCTGGAAGGCCACGACCTTCTTGACATGGAGCCCGAGGAGCGCGCGGCGATCGGCCTGTTCCTCGCCTTTCAGTACCCTGTCGAGATTCCGGGGGTCGGCAACATGACCTTCATGCGTACGGCGGTGAACGCGCTGCGCAAGGCACGCGGGGAGGAGGAGATGTCCTCAGCAGAGTTCCTCAAAGCCGTGCGGGCCAAGGCGAAGGAACTCAAGATCGACGCCGAGATGCTCAAGCGCCCGGTCAATGTGGGTTTCTCGGGGGGCGAGAAGAAGCGCAACGAGATCCTGCAGATGGCGATGCTGGAGCCGAAGATGTGTGTGCTTGACGAGACCGATTCGGGGCTTGATGTCGACGCGATGCGTCTGGTGGCCGACGGCGTGAACGCACTGCGCGATGCCGGTCGCGGGTTCCTGGTGATCACGCATTACCAGCGCCTTCTCGACCATATCCGCCCCGATGTCGTGCATATCATGGCCGATGGACGGATCGTGAAGACCGGCGGGCCCGAACTCGCGCTCGAGGTCGAGAAGAACGGCTATGCCGACATCCTGGCCGAGACGGGAGCGGCGGCATGACGGCAGTTGCAAAGCTTGGCCCCCGCGCCGCTCGGCGCGCGGCGAAACTGGAAGCGACCGCGTCGCGGCTTGAGGCGCTGACGCTGCCCGAAAGCGGGGAGTGGCTGCGCCGCGCCCGCGAGACGGCACTCGCCCGGCTGCGCGAGATCGGCCTGCCTGACCGGCGCGACGAGTACTGGAAATTCACTGACCCTGCGACCCTGGTCCGGACAGACGCGCCAGCCGCGGCGCTTTTCGAGATCACCGACGAGGCGATGGTCTTCGACGCGATCGACCGGCTTAGGGTCGTCTTCGTCGATGGCGTTTTCGACCCTGACGCTTCGGACGAGCTGGAGGCTGAGGGGTTGGAGATCGTGCGCTTGGCGGATGCCGGTGGGCGCGACATCCACTGGGCGCAGGAACTCTTCGGCGCCCTGGAGGCCGAGGGGCAGGATCCGGTCACCCGGCCGCTCGCGGCACTCAACACCGCAGTCGCGACCGATGGCGTGCTGATCCGCGCGACCGCACGCGTTGCGCGCCCCGTCTCGCTGATCTATCGTCGCCGCGACCCCTCGGCCGAGCTGGCGCTGCACCATGTCGTCAAGGTGGAGCCGGGGGCGGAACTGACCCTTCTGGAAAACGGCCCCGGCGCCGCGCGGGTAAGCACGGTGACCGAGATGTGCATCGGCGATGGCGGCGTTCTGCACCATGTCCGCGCGCAGGGCCGCGACCACGAACGTCGTGCGATCACCCATCTGTTCGCGCGGCTGGGCGAGCAAAGCGTGCTGAAATCCTTCACGCTATCGGCCAACGGCGCGCTGACGCGCAATGAATCCGTGGTCTGGTTGAACGGAAAGGGCGGCTCTGCCCATGTAGCAGGCGCGGCGATGGGTGACGGGGCGTTCCACCATGACGACACGGTCTTCATCACCCATGCCGCGCCCGATTGCGAAAGCCGGCAGGTTTTCAAGAAGGTCCTGCGCCACGGCGCCGTCGGTGTATTCCAGGGCAAGATCCTGGTCCATCAGGCGGCGCAGCTAACCGATGGGTACCAGATCAGCCAGGCTTTGCTCTTGGACGAGACCAGCCAGTTCCTCGCCAAGCCGGAACTCGAGATCTACGCCGACGACGTGAAATGCTCGCACGGCTCCACCTCGGGCGAGATCGACGCCGACCAGCTCTTCTATCTGCGCGCGCGCGGCCTGCCGGAGGAGACCGCCAAGGGCCTCCTGGTCCTGGCCTTTCTTGCCGAGGCGCTCGACGAGATCGCGCGCGAGGACCTGGCCGAGGAGATCCGCGAGAAACTCCGCGGCTGGGTCAGCCGCCATCGATAGGGCAGGGCGATGTCGCTGACCGCCGACATCCTGCGCAGCTACCGCGCCCCGCGCAGCGTCGTCCGGCGGCAACTCGCCGCAGGGCGGCGGGAGGATCGGGTACTGATCTACCTTGTGATCGCATGCGTCCTGATCTTCATCGCACAGCTGCCGGGTCTCGGCCGAACCGCGGAACTGGACCCGTCGGTGCCCTACGAAGCCTGGCGCAGTGGCGCGCTCTTCGGCGTCTTCTTCGTGCTGCCGCTGGTTTCGTACTCCCTTGCCTTCCTCCTCTGGCTGGTGCTGCGCAGCTTCGGTCCGATCAGCGCCTATGGGACGCGGCTGGCGCTCTTCTGGGCGCTCCTCGCCGTCAGCCCGCTGATGCTGCTGCAGGCCGCTCTGAACAGCGCGCTGGGTACGGCGGGCGGGGCGGCGCTGCTCTTCAGTCTCGTTGTGCTGGCGGCCTTTCTGGCGATCCTCATGGCCGGGCTGCGGGCGGCGCTTGAAGCCGGGCGCGGCGCGGCGTAGGGAGGCGGGATGATCGACGTCCAGAACCTCAAGTCTCTCTTGCGGTTGTCGGTGACCGAGCCCGAGAAGGGCGCGGCAGCCGTGATTGCGCTCAGTCCTCCGATCGCCGCGCGCTGGATGCTTCTTGCCCTGGTCGTCGCGCTGGGGACGGTTATGGCCTATCTGCTGCCGCTTCTGGGCGGTGCGGGTGAGACCCTGCCCACCCCGATCACCGCGGCGGTGCTGCAGGGCGGCATGAACCTCGCCGCGGTCGCGCTGATCGCCGCCGTCGGGCGGATGTTCGGCGGTCACGGCTCGTTCGAGGATGCGCTGCTCCTGGTTGGCTGGCTGCAGGTCATCATGCTTGGGCTTCAGGCGGTACAACTGGTCGTCCTGCTGATCCTGCCGCCGCTTGCGAGCTTGGTGATGATCGCCTCGGTCGCGCTCTTCTTCTGGCTTCTGAGCGGCTTCATCTGCGCCCTGCATGGGTTTCAGTCGCGTTTCGGCGTGCTGCTCGCGACGCTGGGCACGCTCTTCGTCGCGGCCTTCGTTTTTTCCGTCATCCTTCTGATGTTGGGCTTCGAGATGCCGGGGATGCGCGATGTTTGACGTCGAAGCCATACGCGGTGATTTTCCGATCCTGTCGCGCACGGTGCATGGTCGCCCCCTTGTCTATCTGGACAACGGCGCCTCGGCGCAGAAACCGCAGGTCGTGATCGATGCGATCACGCGCGCTTATTCGCAGGAATACGCCAATGTTCACAGAGGGCTGCACTACCTTTCCAACCTCGCGACCGAGAAATATGAAGCTGTCCGCGGAATCATCCGACGCTTCCTGAACGCCGCGCATGAGGACGAGATCATCTTCACTTCGGGGACGACAGAGGGGATCAACCTCGTCTCCTACGGCTGGGCCGCGCCGCGGATGAGGCCGGGTGACGAGATCGTGCTAACCGTGATGGAGCATCACGCCAACATAGTGCCCTGGCATTTCCTGCGTGAGCGACAGGGGGTGAAGCTGGTCTGGGTCGAGATCGAGCCCGATGGCTCGCTAGATCCGCAGAAGGTACTCGACGCGATCACGCCGCGGACGAAACTGGTCGCCGTCACGCATATGTCGAACGTTCTCGGCACCGTCGTCGATCTGGCAACCATCGTAGCGGGCGCGCATGCCCGCGGTGTGCCGGTCCTGGCCGATGGCAGCCAGGCCGCGGTTCACATGGCCGTCGACATGCGGGCGCTCGGCGTCGATTTCTACCCGATAACGGGGCACAAGCTCTATGGACCCTCCGCCTCGGGCGCGATCTATATCCGCCGCGAGCGCCAGGCCGAGATGCGACCCTTCATCGGCGGCGGCGACATGATCCGCGAGGTCACGCGCGAGACCGTCACCTGGAACGACCCGCCGCACAAGTTCGAGGCCGGCACGCCGGGCATTGTCCAGCAGATCGGACTCGGTGTCGCGCTGGAGTACCTCATGGCGTTGGGGATGGAAAACATCGCCGCGCATGAGCGCGACCTGACCGACTATGCGCGCGAGAGGCTACACGGGCTGAACTGGCTGCAGGTCCAGGGCGACGCGCCGGGCAAGGGCGCGATCTTCAGCTTCATCATGAGCAACGGCGCTCATGCCCACGACATATCGACGATTCTCGACAAGAAGGGCGTCGCCGTCCGGGCCGGCCAGCACTGCGTCGGACCGCTGATGGAGCATCTCGGAATCAACGCCAGCTGTCGGGCCTCGTTCGCCATGTACAACACCCGGGCCGAGGTCGATGCCCTGATTGACGCGCTCGAGTTCTGCCACGAGCTTTTCGCCTGACTCTCGATTGCGGTTGCAGTCCGCGCCCGCGAAAGCTATGAGCG
>SLPP01000123.1 GCA_007131945.1 Paracoccaceae bacterium
GGCGCCTTCCGGTTGCATGACCGCTTCCGCTGGACACGCTATGCGATAGATGCTGACTGGAACGTGACCCGTTTGAGCCCGTAATCGCCGATCGCCCGCCGATCGCCCGTCGACACGCTTGAAAAAAGAACGGATTGCGCGGACTATTAACCATTGTCGTCGTTGCGGGTGCTGGATGGTTCTGATGGTGGAAGTCGATCCCGCGTTGCCCAGGGTCCGGGGCCTCGTGAAATGGTTCGATCCGGCGAAGGGCTTCGGCTTCATCGTCGCCGACGACGGCGGCCCGGACATCCTCCTGCATGTCAACGCCCTGCGAAACTACGGGCAAAGCTCGGTCTGCGACCGGGCCGGGATCGTCGTCAGCGTCCAGCAGACCCAGCGCGGCCTGCAGGCGGTCGAGGTCTTCGAGGTGATCCCCCCACCGCTGGAGCTCGAGGACGAGACCGGCCATTCCGAGATGACCGAGGCCGAGATCCTGGCCCTGCCGCTGGAACCGGCGCGGGTCAAATGGTTCGACAAGATCAAGGGCTTCGGCTTCGCCAATGTCTTCGGCCGCGGCGAGGACGTGTTCATCCACATGGAGGCGCTGCGCCGGTCGGGTTTCGCCGACCTGCAGCCCGGCGAGGCTGTCGCCCTGCGCATCGTCGAGGGCGCGCGCGGGCGCATGGCGATCATGATCGCCGCCTGGGAAGCCGGGCTCAGGGCCAGCCGCTGAATGCAGCGCATCGCGGTCTTCCTGGCGGCGGCGCTGGCGCTGCTCATCTTCCTCACGGCACCGCTCGCCGCCGCCTGCCGCGCGGACGTGGTGCATCTGCGCGGCGACTGGGGCCAGGTGCGCTTCACCGTCGAGATCGCCGATACCGACGCGGCACGGGCGCAGGGGCTTATGCACCGCGAGTCGCTGCCGCGGCTTGCCGGCATGCTCTTCATCTACGACACGCCGCAGCGCGCCGTCTTCTGGATGGAGAACACGCTGATACCGCTCGACATGCTGTTCCTCGACGAGACCGGCACCGTCACCCATATCCATCACGAGGCGCGCCCGCTCGACCGCACGCCGATCGACGGCGGCGCGGGGGTGCTGATGGTGCTCGAGATCAACGGCGGCCTCGCGCGCCGGTTCGGCATCACGCCGGGCAGCGAGCTGCGCCATCCCCGGCTCGACCCCAGCC
Source organism: Paracoccaceae bacterium (assembly GCA_007131945.1). Taxonomy (GTDB): domain Bacteria; phylum Pseudomonadota; class Alphaproteobacteria; order Rhodobacterales; family Rhodobacteraceae; genus Pararhodobacter. Next base: position 1,173 of record SLPP01000123.1, read on the forward strand.
TGGCCGCCTGGCCCTGCCCCGCCGACTGACCGGCGTGCATTCCCGCTTTTCAGCCCCCGCCCCTTCGGCTATTCAGCCACGGTCGGGGCGTGGCGCAGCCTGGTAGCGCGTCGGTTTTGGGTACCGAAGGTCGTCAGTTCGAATCTGGCCGCCCCGACCACGCGCCGCCTCCGCCCGGCACACGACGCGATTCGCCGCCCAGGACAGGGCCACAACCCCAGCGAGAACCCCGCCGCCACCGCCCTGCCTGGCGATGTGGCGCGCCCGTCGCCGGTTAGCGCCAACAGGCGCGGCACCGGAAGGTTTGCGCTAACACATTGCCTTGTCTGGCTTTTCCGCCTTCCGCCCGGGCCTGCCGCCGGGTATACGAGGAGCAGACGAAGGCGCGGGCCGGGACTGTCCGCGACAGCGGAAACAGCGACCGGAGGCGTGTCATGACCATCACCATCGGGATCAACGGGTTCGGACGGATCGGGCGGTGCACGCTCGCCCATATCGCCGAGAGCGCGCGCAACGATGTCGAGGTCGTGGCGATCAACGCCACCGGCCCGATCGAGACCAACGCGCACCTTCTCAAATACGACAGCGTGCACGGCCGCTTCCCCGGCCAGATCCGGGTCGAGGGCGACCGGCTCGACCTCGGCCGCGGCCCGATCAAGGTCTTCTCGACCTACGACCCGACCGAGCTTGACTGGCGGGGCGTCGACGTGGTGCTCGAATGCACCGGCAAGTTCAACGAACGCTCGAAGGCGGCGGTGCATCTCGACCGGGGCGCCAAGCGCGTGCTCGTGTCGGCGCCGGCGAAGAACGCCGACAAGACCGTCGTCTTCGGCGTCAACCACCGCCAGCTCCTGCCCGAACATCTCGTCGTCTCGAACGGATCCTGCACGACGAACTGCCTGGCGCCGGTCGCCAAGGTCTTGCACGAGGCGATCGGCATCGAGTCGGGGATCATGACCACGATCCACAGCTATACCGGCGACCAGCCGACGCTCGACCGCCGGCACAAGGACCTCTACCGCGCCCGCGCCGCGGCGATGGCGATGATCCCGACCTCGACCGGCGCCGCCAAGGCCCTGGGCGAGGTGCTGCCGGAACTCGCCGGCCGGCTCGACGGCACCGCCATCCGCGTGCCGACGCCGAATGTCTCGGCCGTCGATCTCACCTTCGTCGCCGCGAAGGACGTCACCGTCGAGGATGTCAACGAGGTCGTGCGCGCCGCCGCCGCCGGCTCGATGGGCGCTGTGCTGGCCTACGACCCCGAACCCAAGGTCTCGATCGACTTCAACCACACGACTCACAGCGCGGTCTTCGCCCCCGACCAGACCAAGGTCGTCGGCCGCCGCACCGTCAGGGTGCTCGCCTGGTACGACAACGAATGGGGCTTTTCCTGCCGCATGGCCGATGTCGCGGCGCTGATGGGCCGGCTCGACTGACGCGGATGCGGGCACCCGGCAAGCAGACGGCCCGCCGCCCCGGCGGGCCGTTCGCTTTTGCGCCCGGTCCGGTTGACCGCCCCGCGACACATCGGCAGGATGGCATGCGAACCCCCCGACCGGCCGGGCGCATCCTGCCCGCCGGCGGCGAGCGAAGGAGGTCTTCATGCCGATCGAGAAGCGCAAGGTCTGGGCCCTGGTGATGAACTCGGCCCATGCGCGCATCGTCCGCAACCTGGGCTGGAAGCCGGGCGACGACGACGAATCCAGCCCCCCTGCCGAGATCGAGCGCCAGATCGACGCCAAGCATCTGCGCGACATCATGGCCGACCGGCCGGGGCGCAGCTTCGCCTCGTTCAGCTCGCGCCGCTCGGCGATGGAATACGGCTCCGACCCGCTGGCCGAGGAGACGCGCGGGCTGATCCGCGAGGTGATCGAGCTTCTGGAAAAGGGTCAGCGCAAGGGCAGCTTCCGCGAGCTTGCCATCTATGCCGAGCCGCAGGTGCTGGGCGAGCTGCGCAAGATGCTGCCGAAGCCGCTGCAGGAGGCCGTCACGCACGAGGCGACGGCGAACTACCTCAATCTCGCGCCGCAGGACCTGTCCGCGAAACTCGCCGCCGATCTGGGGATCGGCCATGCTCTACGCTGACCGGATCGAGGCCGGGCGGGCGCTGATCGAGCCGCTCGCCCGCTTCCGCGGCACCGACGCGGTCGTGCTCGCCCTGCCGCGCGGCGGCGTGCCGGTCGCGGCCGAGGTGGCGCGGGCGCTCGACCTGCCGCTCGGGCTGGCGCTGGTGCGCAAGGTCGGCCTGCCCGAACAGCCCGAACTCGCGGTCGCCGCGCTTGCCGGGCCCGAGGGCGAGACGCTGGTGGTCAATTCGGACGTCGCCGACATGGCCGGGCTCTCGCCGGCGCGCATCGACGCGCTCGCCGCGTCCCAGCGCGCCGAACTCGCCCGGCGCCGCGCGCTCTGGCTCGGCGCGCATCCGGTGCCGGCGCTCAGGAACCGGCCGGTGATCCTGGTCGATGACGGCCTCGCCACCGGCGCGACGATGCGCGCCGCGGTGGCCTGGGCGCGCGCCCAGGGCGCCTCCGAGATCGTCGCCGCGGTGCCCGTGGGCGCGCCGCAGGCGGTGGCCGCGCTGCTCGCGCTCGCCGACAGCGTCGTCTGCCCGCACGCGCCCGACGGGTTCCGCGCCGTCGGCCTGCATTACCGCGACTTCCGCCAGACCGACGACGCCGAGGTGCGCGCGCTCCTCGACGCGCATCGCGCCGCGAAGCCCGACGCCTGACGTCTGACGCCAGATTGTTTCGCCCGGGTCACGAAATGTGACCCCCGGCCCCTTTGCCCGGCGGCCGCGGCAAGCTATTGATTCAGTGGAAGCACCCGGACGCACATGGAAATCTTCGTCGTCGTCGCCATCATCGCGGCATTCTTCGCCGTGATCGGCCTGTCCGAACCGGTCGCCGACCGGTTGCGGCTGCCGGCGACGGTGATCCTCGCCGTTCTCGGCATCGGCATCGGGGCGAGCGCGGCCTTCCTGCTGCACACCGGCTACACCGATGCCTTCGATCCGATCGCCGAGGCGATCCTGGGGCTGCCGATCCGCTCGAATCTCTTTCTCTACGTCTTCCTGCCGACGCTGATCTTCCAGGTCGCGCTGACGCTCGACGTGCGGCGGATGATGGATGACTGGGTGCCTATCCTGGTCCTCTCGGTCGTTGCCGTGGTGGTGGCGACACTTGCGGTCGGCTACGCGCTCTATCCGGTGGCCGGGCTCTCGCTGATGGCCTGCCTGATGATCGGCGCGATCGTCTCGACGACCGACCCCTCGGCGGTCGTCGGCATCTTCCGCTCGACCCCGGCGCCGCAGCGGCTGGCTCGGATCATCGAGGGCGAGAGCCTCCTGAACGACGCCGCGGCGATCGCGCTCTTCGGCCTCTTCTTCGCCTTCGTCGCCTTCGGCATCCCCGCACCGAACCTCGGCGAGGCGCTTCTCGGCTTTCCCTGGCTGGTCCTCGGCGGCGCGCTCACCGGCTGGGCGGCGGGGCGGGTGACGCTCTCGGTCCTGGCGCGGCTGGGCGGCCATCCGCTGGGGCAGGTCTCGCTTTCGGTGGCGCTGCCTTACCTCGTCTTCGTCCTCGCCCAGAACGGGCTCGGCGTCTCGGGCGTGATCGCGGTCGTCGCCGCGGGGCTGACGCTGAACTATCTCGCGCCCGGCAGGCTTTCGCCGCCGGCGGTGACGAAGCTGCGCGACACCTGGGACCTCCTCGGCTACTGGGCCGGCGGGCTGATCTTCGTCCTCGCCGCGCTCCTGATCCCGCGGCTGCTGGCCGATCTGCGGCTCTTCGACCTGGCGCTGATCGCAGTGACAGTCCTCGCCGCGCTGGCCGCGCGCGCGCTCGTCCTCTACGGCCTGATGCCGGTCCTGACGGCCCTGCGCCTCTCGCCGCAGGTCGAACCGCGCTATCGCGTCGCGATTCTCTGGGGCGGCCTGCGCGGCGCAGTCACGCTGGCGCTGGCACTGGCGGTGACCGAAAGCGTCCGCATCACGCCCGACGTCAAGCGCCAGGTCGCGGTCATCGCCACGGGCTTCACGCTCTTCACGCTTCTCGTGCAGGGCACGACGCTGCGCATGATGATCTCGTGGCTGCGGCTCAACCGCCTCTCGCCGATCGACACCGCGCTCTCGGCGCAGGTCGTCGCCGTGGCGCTGCAATCGGTGCGCGAAACCGTGTCCGAGACCGCGCGCGAACTGGGCCTCACGCGCGAGACGGTGCGCGACGAGGCCAAGCGCTTCGCCGAGCGCGTCGACAGCGCCGTCGAGGCGGCCGAGGACGCCGCCGGCATCCTCGATCGCGACCGCATCACGCTGGGGCTGGTGGCACTTGCCGGGCGCGAGCGCGACCTGATCCTCGAGGATTTCCGCGAGCGCCGGATCCCGGCGCGACTGGCCAACCGCCTGCTTCTCGATGCCGACCGGCTGATCGAGGCGACGCGCGCGGGCGGGCGGCTCGCCTATCTCAACGAGGCGCGACGCCGCCTGCGCGCCGCCCGCGGCCAGCGCCTCGCCGAGATCCTGCACAACCGGCTGCACATCTCGGGACCGCTCTCCAGCCAGACCGCCGACCGCTTCGAACGACTGGTCACCGTCACGCTGATCCTCAAGCAGCTGCACGGCTTCATAGACACGCGCATCCGCCGCATCCACGGCAAGCGCGTCGCCGACCTGCTGCACGACCTGCTCGAGCGGCGCGAGGAGGAGACCGAGCAGGCGCTCGAGGGGCTGCGGCTGCAGTTCCCGGGCTATGCCGAACAGCTCGAACGCCGGCTGATCCGCCAGATCGTGCTGGCGCAGGAGGAACGCGAATACGCCGCGCTGGTCGATGACGGGCTGATCGGGCCGGAACTCTGGCAGTCGCTGATGGCGCGGATCCAGCAGCGCCGCGACGCGCTGGCCACCCGCCCGCCGCTCGATCTTGCCGTGCAGAAGACCGAGCTCGTGCGCCAGTTCCCGCTCTTCGCCGACATGGACGAGGCGCAGCGCAGGCGGCTGGCGCGGCATCTGCGCACCGTCTATGCCGCGCCCGGCGACCGGCTCCTGCGCCGCGGCGAGAACCCGCGCCGGGTCTGGTTCATCGCCTCGGGCGCGGTCGAGGTCGAGCGCGGCACGCAGATCGCCCGCCTCGGGCGGGGCGAGATGTTCGGCCATCTCGCGCTGCTGCGGCGCAGCGCCCGGCGCGGCCAGATCACTGCGATCACCCATTGCACGCTCTTGACGCTGGACGAGGCGCGCTTCATGGCGCTTCTGGCGCGCAACCGGGCGCTGCGCGAAGCGGTCCTCGCCAGCGCCGCGAAGCGCGGCGTCACGCTGGATCTCTCGGGCCTGACCGAAGCCGCGTGACATCGAGGCCCGATCCGGGGCGCGGCGAACCCGGCTTCGCTCTCGCACCGGGCCTGCCTGTCCGGCTCGGGCAGGTCGGCGGTCAGGCGCCGCCCGGGTTTGCCCGAGCGATCGGAGGGCAAGCCGCAGGATCGCGGTCCCGATGCCGTCGATCGTCCCTCGCGGCCGGCGCCACCCGGCCTCGTACAAGACATTTCATTGTGGTTAACTGCGTCGGATTTACACTTCAAATCAACGCAGTATGAAACGGTCCGCTGGCGGACGCCGGTTCATGTGGCGGGTTTCCCGCGCGTCCCCGGCGCCGATGGCGCGGCACCGCCGCCGGTCTCGGGCGGCTCAGCGCGCCAGGACCGGGCCGAAATGGTCGCGCAGGCGCGCGTTGACGGTCGGGGTGACGAACTTGCCGACATCGCCCCCCAGCCGCGCGATCTCCTTGACCAGTTTCGAGGCGATCGCCTGGTGCCGCGCCTCGGCCATCAGGAACACCGTCTCGATCCGGTCGTCGAGCGCGCGGTTCATGCCGACCATCTGGTATTCGTATTCGAAATCCGCGACCGCGCGCAGGCCACGGATGATGATCTGCGCCCCGACATCGCGGGCGCAGTCGATGAGCAGGTTCTCGAACGGATGCGCCACGATCTCGACCCCGAAGCGTTTCGACAGCTTTGCCGATTCCGCCTCGACCATCGCCACGCGCTCCTCGAGTGAGAAAAGCGGTCCCTTGTCGCGATTGATCGCCACGCCGATCACCAGGCGGTCAACCAGGACACAGGCGCGGCCGATGATGTCCAGATGGCCCAGCGTCACCGGGTCGAAGGTGCCCGGATACAGACCGATGCGCATGCCGCCCCTCCCTGCCCCATGCCGTCGCTCGGCCCAACCAAGCGCATCGCGTCGGGCAATGCAAGCTGTCGCGAACGACGTCGTGCGGGCGTCAGTAGCCCATGATCATCCCGGTCAGGGCTTCCTTCTCGTGTTCGAGTTCGCTCAGGCGGGCCGCGACCACGTCGCCGATCGAGATCAGGCCGATCATCTCGCCCTCTTCCATCACCGGCATGTGGCGGAATCGACGGTCGGTCATGATGCGCAGCACCTGATCGGCGGCGTCGGTCGGCGCGCACCCGTAGATCTGGCGGGTCATCAGCTGCTCGACCTTGTCGTCCAGGCATTCGGTGCCGCGCTTGCCCAGCTCGCGCACGATGTCGCGCTCGGACAGGATCCCCGCCACGCGCTTTCCGTCCGGCGAGATCACCAGCGCCCCGATCCGCCGCGCGGCGAGCAGTTCGACCGCGTCGCGCAGGCTCGCCTGCGGGTCGATCGTGATCACGCCACCGGCCTTGTTCTTGAGAATCTGCGAGACGAGCATGCCGACCTCCTGCTTCCCGACCCCGGCGAAATGCGCGGCGCCGCCCATGTTTGCGATCCAACGTCCGACAGCGGCGCCCGCCTGTCAAGCACTCAGCGCGGATCGGTGCCGGCTTCGCCAAGCTGCGCCTCGAGCCGGGCGATTTCGGCACGCAGGCCGGCCGACAGCGCCTCGGCGAAACGGTTGAGGCGGGTCACCGTCCGGTCGTCGGCATGGCGCACGAGGTGAAAGGCGCGGGTCAGCCCGAAAGCGCCGGTCAGCACCCGTCGCACCCCCGGCGTCGCCGGCAGCGCGAAGTCATGCACCACGCCCACCCCCGCCCCCTGGCGGATCAGCTGCAGCTGCACCGAGACCGAGTTCGACGCCAGCACCGGCGCTTCGACGCCGAGGTCGGAAAGATAATCGAGCTCGCGGTCGAAGATCATGTCGGGGATGTAGCCGATCACCCGATGCGCGCCGAGGTCGGCCGGCGTCGCCAGCGGCGCAGCGGCGGCCAGATAGGCGTCGGACGCCGCCAGGTGCAGCCGGTAGTCGGAGATCTTCTGCACCAGCACCCGCCCCTGTTCCGGCGGGCTCACGGCGATCACCATGTCGGCCTCGCGCCGGGTCAGGTTGAAGACCCGCGGCAGCGCCACGATCTGCACCTCGAGCGCCGGGTTCTGCGCGCAGATCGCGGCCACGACCTGCGGCAGCAGGTAGTTGGCGCAGCCATCGGGCGCGCCAACCCGGATCTGCCCCTGGATCCCCTCCCCCGGCCCGGCCAGCGCGTCGCGCGCCCGCGCCATCGCGGCCTCGACCGCCTGCGCATGGGTCAGAAGCCGCCCGCCCTCGTCGGTCAGCTGGTAGCCCTGCGGCGAGCGGATGAAGAGCCGCGCCCCCAGCGCCGCCTCCAGCCGCGCGACGCGCCGGCCCACCGTCGCCGCGTCGAGCTTCAGCACCCGGCCCGCCGCGCTCAGGCTCTCGCCGCGGGCGACGGCAAGGAAGATCCGCAGGTCATCCCAGTCCGCCACCGCCCTACCCCCTGCAGAATTGCAAGACGCCTTTTGGGAAACTGCCCCTGTTCATGCCAATTCTGCAAGGCTATTCTTCACCGAACTCAGAGGAGGAGCACGATGCGAGAGATCGGACACTGGATCGACGGCAAGCGCGTGGCGGGCACGTCCGGCCGCCACGGTGATGTCTACAACCCCGCGACCGGCGAGGTGCAGGCGCGCGTCGCGCTGGCGTCAAAAGCCGAGCTTGACGCTGCCGTCGCCTCGGCCGCGAAGGCGCAGGCAGGCTGGGCCGCGACCAACCCGCAGCGCCGGGCGCGGGTGATGATGGCGCTCGTCGGGCTCATCAACCGCGACATGGACAAGATGGCCGAGGTGCTGTCCTCCGAACACGGCAAGACCTTCGCCGACGCCAAGGGCGACATCCAGCGCGGGCTCGAGGTGATCGAGTTCTGCATCGGCGCGCCGCATCTTCTGAAGGGCGATTTCACCAACTCGGCCGGGCCGGGCATCGACCTCTACTCGATGCGCCAGCCGCTGGGGGTGGTCGCCGGGATCACGCCGTTCAACTTCCCCGCCATGATCCCGCTGTGGAAGATGGGCCCGGCGCTCGCCTGCGGCAACGCGATGATCCTCAAGCCTTCCGAGCGCGACCCGACGGTGCCGATCATGCTGGCCGAGCTTTGCCAGGAGGCCGGGCTGCCCGATGGCGTCCTGCAGGTCGTCAACGGCGACAAGGAGGCGGTGGACGCGATCCTCGACAACGAGGAGATTCAGGCGGTGGGCTTCGTCGGCTCGACCCCGATCGCGCATTACATCTATTCCCGCGCCTCGGCCAACGGCAAGCGCGCGCAGTGCTTCGGCGGCGCCAAGAACCACATGATCATCATGCCCGATGCCGATCTCGACCAGGCGGCGGATGCGCTGGTCGGCGCCGGCTACGGCGCGGCGGGCGAGCGCTGCATGGCGATCTCGGTCGCGGTGCCGGTGGGCGAGAAGACGGCGGATGCGCTGCGCGAACGGCTGGTGCCGAAGGTCGAGAAGCTGAAGGTCGGCCCATGGACCGCCGGCGACGATGTCGATTACGGCCCGGTCGTCACCCGGCTCGCCCGGGACACCATCCTGCAATACGTCGAATCGGGGATCGCGCAGGGGGCCGAACTGGTCGTCGACGGGCGCGACTTCAAGCTGCAGGGCTACGAGAACGGCTTCTATGTCGGACCGCATCTCTTCGACCGCGTGACGCCCGAGATGGACATCTACAGGAAGGAGATCTTCGGCCCGGTCCTGTCGATGGTCCGCGCCGCCAGCTACGAGGAGGCGCTCGGCCTCGCGATGAACCACGAATACGGCAACGGCACGTCGATCTTCACCCGCGACGGCGACGCCGCCCGCGACTTCGCCAACCGGGTCAATGTCGGCATGGTCGGCATCAACTTCCCGATCCCGGTGCCGCTGGCCTACCACACCTTCGGCGGCTGGAAGAAATCGGGCTTCGGCGACCTGAACCAGCACGGGCCGGACGCGTTCCGCTTCTACACCCGCACCAAGACCGTCACCGCCCGCTGGCCGAGCGGCATCAAGGAAGGCGCGGCGTTCAACTTCAAGGCGATGGACTGAGCGCCAAGCTCTCGAAAAGCAAGACGCCCGGCGGTTGCCGCCGGGCGTTTTCCGTTCGTGAACACGCCTTCTCGACTTCGCCCGTGAAGGGCCCGTTCACCGCGTCGGGCTGGGCCGGCGATCGAGCTTGCCGAACTCGCTGTCGAGCAGCGCCTTCAGCTTGCGCCCCGCCCCGCGCAAAGCCGGTTCGACCGCCTTGTCGTTGTGGCTGACCGAGACCGGGCGCATCCCCTCCGGCCGCGCCTCCATCTGGCAGCGGATGTCGTCGGGGCCGGACTTGTGGGCGTTGACGTCCTGCAGATGCACCTCGACCCGGGTCAGCCGCGGCGCGAGATTGGCGACCGACTGGATGACGATCTGGCGCGCGATCTCCTCGAGCCGCTGGTCGCCATGGATGTTGCGGTCGGTGTTGACCTGGATGTGCATGCGGATCTCCTCTTGCCTCTGGCGATGACCTATGGCGGCGCGCCGGTCTGCGCAAGGGCGCATCGGCGGCGCGGCCTGCCCGGCGCCGTACGGCCCTCGCCGCCCGCGCTGCGCGCCTCGATTCCGGAAGATCTGGAGCGGGCGATGAGATTCGAACTCACGACCCTTACCTTGGCAAGGTAATGCTCTACCCCTGAGCTACGCCCGCCCCGCTACAGGCGGCTGATTAGGCCAAGAGCAGGACGGCTGCAAGGGGAAAATTCGGGCGGCGGGTGAAATGCGCGGCGGCCCGGCCGGGGCGGCGGCGGTGGGGCTGGCGGTCGGTCGATGCGGGCCGTGACCGCGCCGGCCAGCCCCCGGCCGGCGCGATCGGCGGCCGGAGGTGTGCGCAGTGCACATCACCAAGCAAATATCTGATATTATTTGTAAATCCTGTAAATCGAAACCGATTCTTAACTCTTGCGCACAGTACCCGCAGGACAGAGGCATGGTAGAAAAAATAATATACTTTCCATCACCTTACGGATCGTTCCTTGCATGATTTCGGTGCGGTACGGGATGCATCGAACCGCAGGCGGAGGCGGCGCGGCCGGCGATCGGGCAGCTTTGGACCGGGCCCCAATGGTTAAGATCCGGTTTCAATTTACACGATTGACTCGTGATCTCATGGACTTGCATGGTAGTGCACAATTCGTGCAGCTGCCGTGCCGGCCCGAACCGCCGGCCCGCTCAGATGCAGCGCCCGCCATCGACCTGGAGGCCGACGCCGGTGATCAGGCTCGCCTCGTCCGAACAGAGGAAGAGCGCCGCGTTGGCGAGATCCTCGGGCGTCGAGAAGCGGCCCATCGGGATCGTGGCGAGGAACTTCGCCCGCATCTCGGGCGTGTCCTCGCCCATGAAGCTGGCCAGGAGCGGCGTCTCGCCGGCGACCGGGTTCAGCGCGTTCACCCGGATGCCGTGCGGGGCGAGCTCGATCGCCATCGCCCGCGTCGCGGTGATCATCCAGCCCTTCGAGGCGTTGTACCAGTTCAGCCGCGGCCGCGGCGAGACCCCGGCGGTCGAGGCGATGTTGAGGATCGCGCCCCGCGCCGCCGCCTTCATCGCCGGCACCAGGTGCCGTGCGGTCAGGTAGACCGATTTGGCGTTGACGGCGAGGACGCGGTCGAACTCCGCCTCGCTGACCTCTTCCATCGGCTGCGGGCGATGGGTGATGCCGGCATTGTTGATCAGGATGTCGACCCGCCCCCATTCGGACAGCGCCGCCCCGGCCATCGCCTTGACGCTGGCGTTGTCGGCCACGTCCACCGCCTGCGCGAGGCCGCCGATCTCCGCCGCCAGCGCCCGCGCGCCCTCGGTGTTCAGGTCGGCGACCATGACCTGCGCGCCTTCGGCGGCGAAGCGCCGCGCGATCCCCGCGCCGAAACCCGAGGCACCCCCCGTGACGATCGCCGTCTTGTCCTTCAGTCGCATGTCGTCCTCACCCGTGATGCGCGGCGACGGTCTTGAGGACCGAGAAGCCGTAGAGCGCCTCGAACCCCTTCTCGCGGCCGTGGCCGGATTTTCCGACGCCGCCGAAGGGCAGCTCCACCCCGCCGCCGGCACCGTAGGTATTGAGGAACACCTGCCCCGCCCTGAGCCGTTTCGCAAGCCGCATCTGCCGCCCGCCGTCGCGCGTCCAGACCGCGGCGACAAGGCCGAACTCGGTGCCGTTGGCGATGGCGGCGGCGTGGTCCTCGTCGTCAAAGGGGATGACGACCTGGACCGGGCCGAAGATCTCCTCCCGCGCCAGCAAGTGGTCGGGCGCGGCGCCCGCCAGCAGGCGCGGGGCGAGGTAATGGCCGCCTTCGGGCGCGTCCTCGACGATCCGGCCCTCGGCGGCGACCGTCAGGCCTGTCGCGCGGTCGAGATAGGACCGCACGACCTCGCGCTGCCGGCCCGAGATCAGCGGCCCGAGGTCGTGATCGGCAAGCGCCGGGCCGACGCGCGCGGCGCGGTAGCGCTCGGCCATGCGCGCCACCACTTCGTCGTATCGGCTGCGCGCGACCAGGATGCGCGAGGCGGCCGAGCAGGTCTGGCCGGCGTTCTGCAGCCCGGCGCCCACGAGGAACGGCAGCGCGGCGTCGAGATCGGCATCCTCGAAGACGAGTTGCGGCGACTTGCCGCCGAGTTCCAGCGTCACCGGCACGACATTCCTCGCCGCCGCCGCCTGGATCAGCGCGCCGACCGGAACCGAGCCGGTGAAGCTGACATGCTGTATGCCGGGATGGCCGGCAAGCGCCGCGCCCGCCTCCTCGCCCAGGCCGGGGACGATGTTGATGGCACCGGCGGGAAAGCCCGCCTCCTGCGCCAACCGGGCGAAGGCGAGCGCGGTCAGGCTCGCCTCCTCGGCCGGCTTGACGACGCAGGCATTGCCCATCGCCAGCGCCGCGCCGACCGAGCGGCCGATGATCTGCATCGGGTAGTTCCAGGGGATGATATGGGCGGTCACCCCGTGCGGCTCGCGCAAGGTGTAGACGGTATAGCCGGGGCGGTAGGGAATGGTCTCGCCCATCAGCTTGTCGGCGGCGCCGGCGTAGAATTCGAGATAGCGGGCGAGCGCCAGGGCATCGGCGCGGGCCTGTTTCAGCGGCTTGCCGACGTCCTGCGCCTCGATCCGGGCAAGCGTCTCGGCGCGATCCTCGACCAGCCGACCGAGGCGGGCGAGCAGCCGCCCGCGGTCGGTCGCGTCGAGCGCGCCCCAGTCGCCGGAAAGCGCCCTGCGCGCGGCGGTCACGGCGGCGTCGATCTCGGCCGGCCCGCCACGGGCGATCTGCGCGACGGTCTGCCCGGTCGAGGGATCCTCGACCGGGAGCGTCGCCCCGATCGCGGCCCAGTCGCCGCCGATGCCGACGCGGCCCGGGTCGAACCAGAGTTCCTTCATGGCAGCCTCGGATCGATCGGGCGAAGCGGGCCGCCGAGCGCATCCTCGACGGCGCGGGCAACGGCGAGGAGTTTCGCCTCGCCGCGCGGCGGGCCAAGGAGCTGCAGCCCCACAGGCATGCCGTCGGGGGTGAAGCCGCAGGGCATCGACAGCGCCGGCAGGCCGGTCACGACCGAGAGGAAGGAGAACTTCAGCCAGTCGACGTAGTCGGTCACCGGCTTGCCGCCGATCTCGGGCGGGTATTCCTCCTCGACCGGGCCGGCGGGGACGCCCATCACCGGGAAGGCGAGCACGTCGAAGCGGTCGAGGAAACGGCGGAGATTGTGGTAGAGCACCGTGCGGCCCAGCTGCGCGTCGTAGATCGTGTCGGCGTCGAGCTTGCGACCATGGTCGATGTTCTGCCTGAGCGTCGGCTTGTAATGCGCCTGAACCTCGGGCGCGGCGCGGCCGGGCAGCGCGGCCCAGAACATCGCGCGCAGGGTCAGGTAGGTGCGTTCCAGGTCCGGCAGTTCGGGGCAGGCTTCCTCGACCGTGCCGCCGGCGCGGCCGACCGCCCGCATCGCCGCCGACATCGCCTCGCGGATCACCGGGTCGACGAAGCCGAAGCCGCCGAGGTCGGGGGCGAAGCCGATCCGCACCCTCGGCCCGGCCTCGGCGACGGCGGTACGGAAGGGCGTCGCCGGCGCCTCGATCGAGAGCGGCCAGACCGGGTCGTAGCCGCACATCGCGTCGAGGAAGAGCGCCGTGTCGGCGATGTTGCGCGCCATCGGGCCCTGCACCGCCTCGGTGTTGAAGCCGTGGAGTTCCGGCGCGCCGCCCACCCGGCCGGGCGAGGGGCGCAGGCCGATCACGCCGGAATAGGCCGCGGGGGTGCGCAGGCTGCCGGCGAGGTCGCCGCCGTGGCTCAGCCAGACCTCGCCCGTGGCCAGCGAGACCGCGGCGCCACCCGAGGAACCGCCGGCGTTGCGCCCGGTATGCCAGGGGTTGCGGGTTGGGCCGAAAACCGCGTTCGTGGTGTTGCCGCCGGCGCCGAATTCGGGCGTGTTGGTCTTGCCGACGACCACCGCCCCGCGCGCCTCGAGCCGGGCGATCAGCGGGTCGGTCACCTCGGGCACGAATTCCGCGTGGGCCCTGGTGCCCATCGTGCAGCGCACACCGGCGACCGGCGTGAGGTCCTTCACCCCGATGGGCAGGCCGGCGAGCCAGCCGGGATGCGCGCCGTTCGCCGCCCGGTGCCGCGGCAGATCGGCGAGCGCGGCGCGGGCGCGATCCGGGCAGGGGGTGACGACGGCGTTGACCGCGGGCTCGACCTGCGCGATTCGGGCGAGCGACGCTTCCAGCACCTCGGCGGGCGACACCTCGCCCCGGCGCAACAGATCGACCACCTCGCATGCGGTGCGGGCGCAGAGTTCGGGGCCGGTGAACCGGGTCTCGAGGGCATCGAACATGGTCTTCCTTCATCTGTGAACGATCGCAGATTATGCGGCCGTGCGGGAATTGCAAACAAGTCGTTGCAGGCCGATCGCGCTCGGGTCTAGGCTGCCCCCGACCTGCAGGGAGAAACGAGATGACCGACCGACCGCTCTGGCAACTCGGCGCCGCCGCGCTTTCCGAACTGACCCGCAAGGGTGCGGTCGGCGCCGAGGAGGTGGTCGGCGCCGCCATCGAGCGGATGCGCGCGGTCAATCCGGGACTCAACGCCGTGGTCGAGGACCTGGGCAATGCGGCGCTTGAGCGGGCGCGGGCGCTCGACACAGCGCGCGCCGCCGGGGCGGAACCCGGCCCCCTGCATGGCGTGCCGGTCACGATCAAGATCAATGTCGACCAGAAGGGGCACGCGACCTCGAACGGGGTCGCGGCGCTGAAGGACGTCATCGCGCCCGACGACGCGCCGCTGGTGAAGAACCTTCTCGACGCCGGCGCGGTGGTGATCGGGCGGACGAACACGCCCGAATTCTCGTTCCGCGCCGATACCGACAACCCGCTTTTCGGGCGCACGCACAACCCCTGGGGGCGGCATGTCTCGGCCGGCGGCTCCTCGGGCGGGGCGGGCGCGGCGGTCATGGCCGGGATCGGGGCGCTGGCGCATGGCAACGACATCGGCGGCAGCCTGCGCTTTCCGGCCTCGGCCAACGGGACTGTGACGGTGAAGCCGGGGCTTGGCCGCGTGCCCGCCTGGAACCCGAGCCAGAAGGCCGAGCGGGGGATGCTCGCACAGTCGATGTCGGTACAGGGGCTGATCGTGCGCGAGGCGCGCGACCTGCACGATTCGATGCCGGTGCTGATCGCCCCCGATCCGCGCGACCCGTTCCACGTTCCCCTGCCCTGGCGCGGCGCGGCGCCGGAGACGCCGATCCGCGTCGGCTTCACCCGCGAGGTCTGGGATCACGACCTCCACCCCGAGGTCGCGGCCGCGCTCGACGCCGCGCGCGACGCGCTGGCGGATGCCGGCTACGCGGTCGAGGAGATCTCGACGCCGGGCCTGAAGGACGCCGCGATCGAGGGCTACCGCGCGCTGATGACCGAGGTCTCGCACCTCATGCGCGCCGATGTGGAAGCGATGGGCTCCGGGACGATCAACGCGGTCTTCGAGCGTTACTTCGCCCATTTCCCGCCCTACGAGCCCGGCGAATACCTTCGGGTGATCGCGAAGCGCACGCAACACGCGCGCGACTGGGCGCTGCGGCTGGACACCCACCCGCTGGTCCTCACCCCCTTCCTGCCCGCGCCCTTCTTCGCGCCCGGCCGCGATGCCGAAGGCGATGACGGATTGCGCGACACGCTGGGCGCCGGGCACTGGTCCTACTCGATGAACTATCTCGGCCTGCCCGCGGGCAACGTCCCGGCGCGGCTGGCCGAGTTGCCGCAAGGCCCGGTGCCGATCGGCGTGCAGATCATCGGCCGGCGCTGGCGCGAGGATCTGGTGGTCGACGCGATGGCGGCGATCGAGGACCGGCTGGGGCGGCTTTGCGAGGCGCTCTGGGCGCGCGGCTGAGACGGCTCGCCCGCGCCGCTGACGCGCTGCTCAGTCCGGCATGGCCGGGTCCGGCACGCCGTCCAGCAGCCGGGCGATCTCGGCCTCGAGGCGTTCGCGGGCGATCTCACCGACATGCAGCGCGGCGAGCCGGCCCTCGGCATCGATGAAGAGCGTCGTCGGCAGGCCGAGGCTGGCATAGTGCCGGCCGAGATCGCCGCCGGTGTCGAAGACCACGTTGGGCAGGTCGATCCCCTCGAAGACCAGGTACTGCGCCACGCGCTGCGGCGATTCGCGCTGGCTGGCGAAGGCGAAGGTGACCTCGGGCGTGGCGCGCGCGATCTCGCCCATCATCGGCAGCTCGCGCCGGCAGGGCGGGCACCAGGTCGCCCAGAGGTTCAGCACGATCGGCCGGCCGGCGTGGTCGGAAAGCGCGAAGCCCTGCCCGTCGAGCGTCTCGAACCGCTGGTCGGTGACCGGCGTGCGCGGCGTCGGGCCGGCCTGCCAGAGCACGCCCTGCCAGGCGACGAGACCGAGCGCGAGCGCCGCGAGCCCCGGCCGCAGCAGGGCGCCGGTGCGGCCGATCCGGAGCACGGTCACGAGGAAGACCGCGGCCGCCGCCCATTGCCCGGAAAACCCGCCCTGCCAGATCGCGAGCACGCGCCAGGGTTCCTCGGCGAAGCTCTGCCAGTGGGCGGCGACATGGCCCGCGCGCGCGGCGACCAGGCCCAGGAGCACCGCCTGCCCCGCCCAGGCGCGCAGGGCCGCGCCGGTCGCCCCGCCGAGCCGGCGGCCCCAGACCTCGGCCACCACGAGGAAGACCGCGATCCCCGCCAGCGCGGCGGCGCGGTCGATGGCCAGCACGATCGGTCCCAGTTGCACGGCGCTCATCCGCCTCCCCTGCCCGCCCGGGCGCCGCGGCGCAACCCACGAAACCGCGACCGCCGGCCGCCTCAGTCCAGCCGGCTCAGTCCAGCCGGTCGCGCGAGAAGGCGTAGATCGCGCAGCCGGCGAGCAGCGTCAGCGCGAAGAAGAGGAAGATCGCGGCATAGGGCGCCTCGGGCGGGCTGGCCGGCGCGGCGGCGTGGACGCGGGCCGAGATCATCTGCAGCACACCGACGCCGCCGATCGAGAAGAGGTTGAGCAGCGTCACGCCGCGGCCGAGCACCCGCGGCGGGAAGAAGCTGCGGCCATGCGCCATCAGGAGCGGGAAGGAAAGCCCGAGGAGCCCGACCGCGGCAAGGAGCAGCGCCGAGCTCCAGAAGCCCGCCGTCGGCACCGCCCAGAGCGCGAGCAGGCAGGCCACGCAGGCGAGGTTGCCGGCCAGCGCCACGCCCTTGCGCGTGCCGAAGATCCGGTCGAGCGGGCCATAGGCGACGGCGCCGATCACCATGGCGATGGCCATCAGGAGCGTCACATGCCCGATCGCGATCGAGCCGGCGCCGTAGACATCGGCGTAATAGGGCCCGACCCAGAGCCCGCGCAACCCCGCCGCCGGCGCGTAGTTGACGAAAAGCAGCGGCAGGATGAACCAGACGCCCGGGATGCGCAGCACGTCGACAAGCGAGCCGCGCCCGTTGCCGTCATCGGGAACCGCCGGCGGATCCTGCACCAGCCAGCCGAGCGCCAGCCCGACGGCGAGGGTGACGACGGCGAGGCCGAGCACCGTCTCGCGCCAGCCGAAGGTCTCGGCCGCCCAGGCCAGCGGCCAGGCGCCGAGGATGTTGCCGAGCGTGCCGATGCCGATCGTCGCGCCGGCGAGCGTGGCGAAGGCGCGGGCCGAATAGACCCGGCCGAAGATGTAGTAGGAGGCCATCAGGACCGGCGAACAGCCCGCCCCGATCAGCACCATGGCGATATGGATATGCACAGGCGTCTGGGCGAGGGCGAAGACCAGCGCTCCGCCTCCGCCCGCCGCGCCGAGGAGCCAGGCCGAGGTCCGCCGCGGCCCGAGCGTGTCGAGCGCCCAGCCCACCGGCAGCTGCATCGCCGCGAAGGCGAGGAACCAGAGCCCCGAGGAGAGCGCGAGATCGTCCGCGCCCGCGCCCAGATCGTGCCCCAGCACCGGGCTGAGCACGGCCAGGAACGCCCGGTAGAACTGGCTGAACAGGTAACCCAGCACCAGGAAGGCAATTCCGAGCTTCATCCCCGGCCCCCGCGATTGTCACACATGTTAACGACCGGGCGCGACACTGGCGCAAGGCGCGGGAAAGGTCCAGTGGCGCCCGGCAGAACCTTTCCTTTACGCCCTGCGCGCAGACTGCGCGCGAGGTCGGACGGAGGGCTTGATGAAGACCTGGCTGCGCAACGGCGGATCGGTGCTCGAGACGAGCCCGATCCTGACGATGGGGATCGTCCTGCTCCTGACGATCGCGATGGTCCGGGTGCTGTTGCAGGTCCCCAGCCTCGGCGACGGCGAGGTGATCGTCGATTTCGACGCCTTCTACATCGTCGGCCTGATGATCGGCGAGGGACGGCTGGACGCGGCCTATCACCATGCCACCATGTTCGCCGCGCAGCGCCAGTTCAGCGGCACCGACAGCTTCATGCCCTGGACCTACCCGCCGCAGTTCAACCTCGTGGTCGCGCTCCTGCCGCTCGCCGAAAGGGGGCCTGCCTATCTCCTCTTCACCGGGCTGACCTGCGGCGCCTATCTCCTGGTCCTGCGCCGCCTCGCCGGACGCTACCTGCCGGCGGTGCTGCTGGCGCTCGTGCCGACGCTCATGATCACCGGGCTGATCGGCCAGAACGGGTTTCTCACCGCGGCGCTGGTCGGTTGGTTCTGCGTCGGGATGCTGCGCCGGCGGATCACGGCGGGGCTGCCGCTGGGGCTGATGGTGATCAAGCCGCATCTCGGGGTCGCGCTTGGCGTGCTCTGCCTGGCGCGGGGCGGTTGGGCGGTGATCGGGCTCGCCGCCGCGGTGGTCGTGACCAGCGGGGCGGCGGCGACGCTTGCCTTCGGCATCGGGGTCTGGCCCGCCTTCCACGGCGGCGTTCGCGAGGCGGGGGCATTCCTGCAGGCCGGGCTCTACCCGCTGTTCCGGATGACCTCGCTCTACGCGGCGCTGCACACCGCCGGCGTGCCGCCGCGGCTGGCGATGGCGATGCAGGCCGGGCTCGCGGTGCTGGTCCTCGCGGCGGTCGTCTGGGCGGCACGACGCCTCGAGCTTCGTCACGCGCTGGCGGTAGCCTGCTTCGGATCGGTCGCCATCAGCCCCTATACCTACGACTACGACATGACGATCTTCGGCGTCGGCGTCGCGCTGATCATCCGCGAGATCGTCACCCGCTGCTCGCTGGCGCAG
The DNA here is from genome assembly GCA_007131945.1 of Paracoccaceae bacterium. Classification (GTDB taxonomy): domain Bacteria; phylum Pseudomonadota; class Alphaproteobacteria; order Rhodobacterales; family Rhodobacteraceae; genus Pararhodobacter. Next base: position 20,117 of record SLPP01000123.1, read on the forward strand.
AAGCTCGTGCTGCTCGGCCTGAGCTGGCTGGTCGGCGGTTGGGGAATGGTCAATGCCCAGCTTGCCGATGCTGACGACGCGCTGCAGCATGCCGTGGAAATGGACGCGCTGCTGTCGATCGGCGGGCCGGTCTACCTGCTGCTCCTGGGTCTCGGCGCGCTGTTCCTGACCCGCGCGGCGGCGCCCGCGATCTGCCGGTCCACGGCCTGAACGGCTTGGGGATCAGCCACGCCCGGCGACCAGATGCGGGCGGAAGGCGGCGATCACCTGCTCGTAGATCGCGCGTTTGAAGGGGACGATCGCGGCCAGCATCGCCTCGGCATCGATCCAGCGCCAGGCGGAGAATTCGGGATGCGCACTGGCGATGTCGATCTCGTCGTCGCGGCCGCGAAAGCGCATCAGGTACCAGCGCTGCTTCTGGCCGCGATAGCGCCCGCCCCAGATCCGCGGCACCATCTCGGGCGGGATGTCGTAGGTCAGCCAGCCGGGCGTTTCGGCGACGATCTCGACCAGCGCCCGATCGATGCCGATCTCCTCTTCGAGTTCGCGCAGCGCGGCTTCGCGCGGATCCTCGCCCGGGTCGATCCCGCCCTGCGGCATCTGCCAGGCGGGGGCCCGCGTGTCGATCCGCTGCCCGGCGAAGATCTCGCCGCGGTCGTTGATCAGCATCACGCCGACGCAGGGCCGGTAGGGCAGCGCCGCGACCGCCTCCGCCGTCGGGTCGCCCCGCGTCATCGCCGCCCGTTCATCGCCGAGAGGCCGCGCAGGATGTCGAGCGCGTAGGCGAGCTGGTAATCCTCGTCGCGCAGGCGGGCGACCTCCTCGGCGGCACGCTCCTCTTCCTCCATCATGCGGCGCTCGTCATCCGAGATGGTCTGCGCGCCGATCGCGCCGCGCAGGCTCGATTCCGAGCGCGGCGGACGCGGCGTCTGGTCCTCGGCCTCGGGTTCGTCGCGGCGAGCGGGCTGGTGCACGACGATGTCGGGCGACACGCCGAGCGCCTGGATCGAGCGACCCGATGGCGTGTAGTAGAGCGAGGTCGTCAGCCGCATCGCGCCGTTGCCGCGCAGCGGGATCAGCGACTGGACCGAACCCTTGCCGAAGCTGCGCGTGCCGACGACGACGGCGCGGCGGTGATCCTGCAGCGCGCCGGCGACGATCTCCGAGGCCGAGGCCGAGCCTCCATTGATCAGCACGACCATCGGGCGGCCGTCGATCAGGTCGCCCGCCGAGGCGTTGTAACGCTCGCTGTCTTCCGTGTCACGGCCGCGGGTCGATACGATCTCGCCGCGGTCGAGGAAGGCATCGGTCACCCGGATCGCCTGGTTCAGGAGCCCGCCGGGATTGTTGCGCAGATCGAGCACCACGCCCTGCAGGTTCTCGATCCCGCCCAGGTCGTCGATCGCGCCCTGCAGGCCCGAGCGCAGGTTGTCGTAGGTCTGCTCGTTGAACGTGGTCACGCGCAGCACGATGATGTCGCCCTCGGTGCGGGTGCGGACGGCCTGGATGCGGATCGTGTCGCGGATGATCGAGAGATCGAAGGGCTCGTTGACGCCCTCGCGGACGATGGTGATGACGATCTCCGACCCGACCGGCCCGCGCATCTTCTCGACCGCCTGCTGCAGCGTCAGGCCGAGGAGCGACTCGCCGTCGACATGGGTGATCAGGTCGCCCGCCTGCACCCCGGCCTTGTCGGCCGGCGTGTCGTCGATCGGCGCGATCACCCGCACGAAGCCGTCCTGCTGCGAGATCTCGATCCCCAGCCCGCCGAAGGCGCCGCGGGTCTGCACGCGCATGTCCTCGAAATCGTCCGGCGAGAGGAAGCTCGAATGCGGGTCGAGCGACATCAGCATGCCGTTGATCGCCGCCTCGATCAGCTTGCCGGTATCGACCTCGTTGACATATTGCGCGCGGATCCGCTCGAACACGTCGCCGAAGAGATCGAGCTGCTGGTAGACCGACTGGCTGCGCGCCTGTTCCTGCGCGATCAGGGGCCCGGCGACCTGCGTGGTCAGGAGCGCGCCACCGATCATGCCCGCCAGCGCTGCCGCAAGAAATTTCCTCATCGTCTCTTCCCGTCTGCGGGCCAGGGCCCGACTTGGCCGCGCGGCGGCCGGTTTCGCTTCTGTCCAGTCAAATCGAAGCAGCGTTCCGGGTCAATGCCCCCGGTTGCCTCCGGTGATCCCCGTCGCCTCGACGCGACGCCCGTTCGGCGCCAGACCCTTGCACGGCGCAAGGTGGCCTCCTCACGTCGAGAAATAAGCCGCAAGTGTCCGCCTTGCAGTTCACAATCGCGCGTTTGTGGCGCGAGCACGCGGCGCGCTCATGGTGCCGGCGCGACGATCAGGCTGGTCCCGGTCATCTCGGCCGGCGCCTCCAGTCCCATCAGTTGCAGCACCGTCGGCGCCACGTCGGCCAGCCGCCCGTCGCGCAGCCGCGCGCCCGCCGGCCCGCCGATCAGCGCCACGGGCACCGGGTTCGTCGTATGCGCGGTATGCGGCCCGCCCGTCACGGGGTCGATCATCTGCTCGGCATTGCCGTGATCGGCGGTCAGCAGCATCGCGCCGCCGGCGGCCTCGAGCGCCGGCAGGACGCGGCCGAGGCCGGCATCCACCGCCTCGCAGGCGCGGATCGCGGCACCGAGCACGCCGGTATGGCCGACCATGTCGGGATTGGCGTAGTTGACCACGATCAGGTCGTAGCCCACCGCGATCGCCGCAACCAGCCGGTCGGTGACCTCGGCCGCCGCCATCTCGGGCGCGAGGTCGTAGGTCGCCACCTTCGGGCTCGGCGGCATGAAGCGATCCTCGCCCGGCTCGGGATCCTCGCGCCCGCCGTTGAGGAAGAAGGTGACATGGGGATATTTCTCGGTCTCGGCGAGGCGGAACTGGCGCAGGCCGTGGCGTGCCACCCAGGCGCCCAGCGTGTTGGCGATCACCCGCTTCGGAAAGGCCGTGTGCATGAAGGCGTTGTGCGCATCGGAATACTCGACCATGCCCAGCAGCATCGCCCAGTCCGGGCGCCGGCCGGTGGCGAAGCCGTTGAAGGCCGGGGCGCCGATCGCGGCGAGGATCTCGCGCGCGCGGTCGGCGCGGAAGTTCAGGCAGAAGAAGCCGTCGCCGGCGCGCGCGCCCTGCCAGTCGCCAATCACCGTCGGCGCGATGAACTCGTCGGTCTCGCCGCGCGCCGTCGCCGCCTCGACCGCCGAGAGCGGGCCCGGCGCACGCTCCCCCTCGCCGCGGATCATCGCCCGATAGGCCCGCTCCACCCGCTCCCAGCGGCGGTCGCGGTCCATCGCCCAGTAGCGCCCGATCACGGTGACGATGCGCGCCGCCTCGGGCAGGCCGGCCTTCAGATCGGCGATGAACGCCCCGGCCGAGGTCGGCGCCACGTCGCGGCCGTCGGTGATGGCGTGGATCGCGACCGGCACGCCCGCCGCCGCGATCGCCTCGACCGCCGCCTGCAGGTGGCGCAGATGCCCGTGCACGCCGCCATCCGACACGACGCCCATCAGATGCGCCGTGCCGCCGGTCTTCTTCAGCGCGGCGATGAATTCCACAAGCGCCGGGTTCCGCGCGAAGGAGCCGTCCTCGACCGCCAGGTCGATCTGGCCGAGGTCCATCGCCACCACGCGGCCGGCGCCGATATTGGTGTGCCCGACCTCGGAATTGCCCATCTGCCCCGTCGGCAGGCCGACATCGGGCCCGTGCGTGACCAGCTGCGCGTGCGGGCACCCGGCCATGATCCGGTCGAAACTCGGGGTTCTTGCCTGCGCCACGGCATTGCCCTCGCGCGCCGGGTTCAGCCCCCAGCCATCGAGAATGCACAGCACGACGGGGCCTTGGGTCTTCATGCGCGCCTCCGGTTGCCCGCGCCCGTCTTAGGCCGTGCCGGGCGGCGGGGCAATGGCCGGGTCACGGGCGGGTCAGGCCCGGTGGTACGGGCTGCCGGCGAGGATGCTCGCCGCGCGGTAGAGCTGCTCGGCGAGCATCACGCGGACCAGCAGATGCGGCCAAACCATCGGCCCGAGCGAGAGCGCGAAATCGGCGCCCGCGCGCAACCCGGGCGCCAGCCCGTCGGCGCCGCCGATCAGGAAGGCGAGATCCGCCGTCCCCGCGTCGCGCCAGCCGGCGAGCCGGCGCGCGAAGCTCGGCGAATCGAGCGCCGCGCCGCGTTCGTCGAGCGCCACCCGCACCGCGCCCACCGGACAGGCGCGGGCAAGGAGCGCCGCCCCGCCGGCCATGCCGCCGCCCTTGCGGTCCTCGACCTGGTGCTCGGTCACCGGTCCCAGGCCGAGCGCGCGCCCGGTCCGGTCGAAGCGTTGAAGGTAGTCGTCGACCAGGGCGCGCTCGGGCCCGGCGCGCAGCCGGCCGACGGCGCACAGATGCACCCGCACCGGACGCCCCGATCAGGCGCGCCCGGCCCCCGCGGGCATCTGCCACATCTTTTCCA
>SLPP01000222.1 GCA_007131945.1 Paracoccaceae bacterium
CCTTGAGCGCGCGGGCCGAGGCGAAGAGGTCCGAGGACAGGACCGCGATCCGCGCCTCGGGGAAGGTCGCGCGCGCCTCCTCCTCCAGCCGCTCGACGCCGGGGCCGACGGCGGCCATGCGGCCCTCGACCCCGCACGAAGGGCAGGTCGCCGGAACGGGCGCGGTGGCGCCGCACTGGTGGCACATCAGCCGCTTGAGGAAGCGATGCTCGACCATGCGGGCGTCGCAATCGGCGCACTGGATCTGGTGCCCGCAGCCCCGGCAGACGGTGACCGGCGCGTAGCCGCGGCGGTTGAGAAACAGCAGCGACTGCTCGCCGGCCTGCAGCCGCGCGTAAATGGCGCGCTTCAACGTCGGCGATATCCAGCGGCCGGAGGGCATCTCCTCGCCGCGCAGGTCGATGGCGGCCAACTCGGGCAGTTCGGCAACGCCGAAGCGCGCCGGCAGGTCGAGGCGCGCGTATTTCCCGCTTTCGGCATTTGCCCAGGTCTCCAGCGACGGGGTGGCGGAGGCCAGCACCACCTGCGCGCCGACGATCGAGGCGCGCAGCACCGCCATGTCGCGGGCGTTGTAGAGGACGCCATCCTCCTGCTTGTAGCTGGTGTCGTGTTCCTCGTCGACGACGATCAGGCCGAGGTCGCGGTAGGGCAGGAAGAGCGCCGAACGCGCGCCGACGATCAGTTGCGCGCCGCCCTGCCCGACCATCCGCCAGAGCCGCCGCCGCTCGGTCAGCGTGACGCCCGAATGCCATTCGGCGGGCCGCGCGCCGAACCGCGCCTCGACCCGCGTCAGGAACTGCGCGGTGAGCGCGATCTCGGGCAGGAGCACCAGCGCCTGCCGCCCGGCGCGCAGGCAGGCGGCGACGGCCTCCATGTAGACCTCGGTCTTGCCCGAGCCGGTAACGCCCTTCAGCAGCGTCACGCCGAACGCCCCGCTGCCCCCGCGCAGCGTCTCGGCCGCCGCGCGCTGGTCGTCGGAAAGATCCATCCCGCGCCGCACCGGATCGAGCCGGGGATAGGGCGTATCGACCGGCGCCTCGGTCTCGATCAGCCCGCCCTGCGCGGCGAGCGTGTGGACGACCGAGGGGCTGACGCCCGCCGCCCGGGTGATCTCGGTCACGGTCAGCGCCGCGCCGCCGTAGGCGTCGAACGCGTCCATGACGCGGGCGCGGGCATCGGTCATCCGCGCCGGCGGGTCGCCCGCAAGGTAGACCTTGCGCATCTTCGGCGCGTCGAACAGCCCCGGCGCGCGGGTTGCGAGCCACAGCATCAGCGCCAGCGGCGTCAGCGTGTAGTCGGCCGCGCGCGCCAGGAACGCCCGCAGCTCGTCGCGCATAGGCGGCACGTCGAGGACGCGCAGGACAGGGCGCAGCTTTTCCCGCGGCAGGTCGCTCTCGGGCCCGCCCCAGACCACGCCCAGCACCTTTCGCGGCCCCAGCGGCACCTCGACGAAATCACCGGTGCGCGCGCCGCCCTCGGGCGCGCGGTAGTCCAGCAGCCGGTCGATGGGCTGCGTGGTCAGCACGGCAAGCGGCGCGTCGGCGGGGAAGTGGCGGACCTCGTCCGGAACCATGCGGTCGCACCAGTAAGTGTCAGGGCTTTCGGGCGGATGGGAGTTCAGGTATGACGCCGGGCGAACCCCTCTGCAACCCGTGAGCGAGCCATGAAATTCTTTGTCGATACCGCCGATGTCGCGGCGATTGCCGAACTGCACGCGCTGGGCATGGTCGATGGCGTGACCACCAATCCTTCGCTGATCCTGAAATCGGGCCGCGACATAATCGAGGTGACGAAGGAGATCTGCGCCATCGTCTCGGGCCCGGTCTCGGCCGAGGTCGTGGCGCTCGAGGCCGACGCGATGATCGCCGAGGGTCGCAGGCTCGCCGAGATTGCGCCGAACATCGCGATCAAGCTGCCGCTGACCTGGGACGGGCTGAAGGCCTGCAAGGTGCTGACCGGCGAGGGGCGGATGGTCAACGTGACGCTGTGCTTTTCCGCCAACCAGGCGCTGATCGCGGCCAAGGCCGGCGCCACCTTCATCTCGCCCTTCGTCGGCCGGCTCGACGACATCAATCTCGACGGGATGGAACTGATCCGCGACATCCGCCAGATCTACGACAATTACGGCTTCGAGACCGAGATCCTCGCCGCCTCGATCCGCAACGTGAACCACGTCTCGGAGGCCGCCCTGGCCGGTGCGGACGTGATGACAGCGCCGCCCGAGGTGATCCGCAAGCTCGCCAGCCACCCGCTGACCGATGCAGGGCTGGCACAGTTCCTGAAGGACTGGGAAAAAACCGGTCAGAAAATCCTCTGACCTGGTGTAGGGTCGGGCAACGAAAAAACAGACGAGGCAGACATGGCAGTCACCGAACACGCCGAGAAGGCGCGTGTGGTCAAGGATTGGCGCGCGCGCATCCTGGCCGACCCGACCCTGATCCTGGACGATCCGGCGCTGATGCGCGCCCTGGTCGAGGCCGCCGAGGGCAAGGTGGCGAGCAATGTGATCGACCTGAGGGCCATGGCGATGGCGCGGCTGGAGGCGAATCTCGCGCGGCTGGAGGATACGCATCGCGCCGTCGTCGCCGCCGCCTACGAGAATGTCGCCGCGACCAACCAGATCCACCGCGCGGTAGAGGCGATCCTCGCCGCGCCCGATTTCGACCGGTTCGTGCAGGTGCTGGGGAACGAGCTTGCCGACATCCTGCAGGTCGCCGCAGTGCGTCTGGTGCTCGAGGATGCCGGCGCCCCGGCGCCCGGACTGCGCGACACCGTCGTCGCGATGCAGCCGCCGGGCTTCATCGTCGACTACATGCGCCAGGGCCGCAACGCGCCGGCGCGGCGGATCGTGCTGCGCCAGGCGGTGCCCTTCGAGGGCGATCTCTACGGCGCGGCGGGCGGCCATGTGCGGTCCGAGGCGCTGATGCGGCTTGATCTCGGCCGCGGGCGGGGCGAGGCGATGCTGGCGCTCGGTTCCGCCGAGGCGCAGCACTACAAGCCCGGCCAGGCGACCGATCTGCTCGCCTTCTTCACCGGCGTCGTCGAGAAGGTCTTGCGCCGCTGGCTGGGATGAACGACGCGCTGCCGGCGATAAGCCCGGCGCTGCGCGCGGCGCTCGACGACTGGCTGAGGGGAATGGCGGCGTTGCAGGACGCCGCCGACCACACGATCACCGCCTACCGCGCCGATGTCGCGGGCTTCCTGGGCTTCCTCGCGCGGCATCACGGCGGTGCGGCCGGCATGGCGCAGCTGCGGGCGGTGACGCAGTCGGACCTGCGCGCCTGGATGGCGGCGGCGCGGACGCGCGGTGTCGGGCCGCGCTCGCTCGCCCGCGCGCTTTCGGCGCTGAAGAGCTTCGCCCGCTGGCTGGCCGAACGCGAGCCGGGCTTCGACCCCGACATATTCCTCGCCGCGCGCGCCCCGCGCCATGCCCGCCCGCTGCCCCGCCCGCTGGCCGAAACGGACGCCCGCGCCATGCTCCAGACGGTCAGCGGGGAGCATCCCGAGGACTGGATCCGCGCCCGCGATGCCGCCGTGCTGACGCTCCTCTATGGCTGCGGGCTGCGCATCTCGGAGGCGCTGGCGCTGACTGGCCGCGACCGCGAGCTTGGCACGAGCCTGCGCATCCGCGGCAAGGGCGGCAAGGAGCGCATCGTTCCGGTGATCCCCGCCGCCGCCGCGGCGGTCGCCGACTATGCCCGCCGCTGCCCCTTCCCGCTTGCGCCGGCGGCACCGCTGTTTCGCGGCGCCCGCGGCGGGCCGCTCAATCCGCGGCTGGTGACCAAGGCGATGGAGGCCGCGCGGCTGCGGCTGGGCCTGCCGGCGACCGCCACGCCGCACGCGCTGCGCCATTCCTTCGCCACGCATCTGCTTGCCGCCGGCGGCGATCTGCGCGCGATCCAGGAACTCCTGGGCCATGCCTCGCTCTCGACGACGCAGATCTACACCGGCGTCGACCAGGCGCGGCTGATGCAGGCCTATCGCGCCGCGCATCCGCGCGCGACCGGGAACGGGGCCGGCACCGGGTCCTGAAGGAGCGGTTGCGCGACGCGGGGAACTGCGCAAGAACGGGGGCGATGTACGAGACCTGGCGCGCCTATTCGGTCCATCTCTTCACCGCCACCGGGGCGGTCTTCTCGATGCTGGCGATGCTTGCCGCGGTCGAGGGCGCCTGGAGCCTGATGTTCCTGTGGCTGGTCGTGGCCTTCATCGTCGACGGGATCGACGGCCCGCTTGCCCGCCGCTACCACGTCAAGACCAAGGCGCCGATCATCGACGGGGCGCTTCTGGACCTGATCATCGACTATCTCACCTATGTCTTCATCCCGGCCTTCGCGCTCTTCCAGTCGGGGCTGCTGCCGGGCTGGACGGGCTGGGCGGCGATCATCGTCATCACCTTCGCCAGCGTCCTCTATTTCGCCGACACGCGGATGAAGACGGCGGACAATTCCTTCGCCGGCTTTCCCGCCTGCTGGAACATGGTCGCGCTGGTGGTCTTCGCGACGCGGCCGGATTTCTGGATCATCCTCGGCCTCGTCGTCGTGCTCGCGGTCTCGATGTTCGTGCAGGTGAAGTTCGTCCACCCGGTCCGCACCCTGCGCTGGCGCGCGATGACGCTGCCGATGGCGGTGGCCTGGACCCTGCTTGCCGGCTGGGCCGCCTGGGCGGACTTCCAGCAGCCGGCCGCCGTGACCTGGGGGCTGATCGTGGCCTCGATCTACCTCGTCGCGGTGGGCGCGGTCCAGCAGGCGACCGAGAAGGCCGACACGATGCGCCCGCGCCGCAGCCTGTTCGTGCGCCGTCGGAAGTATTGAGCCGGCTGTCGGCCCGTCGTTTCGCTCGCGTCAAGCTGCGGCCCGTGCGCGTTTGCACAAACCGGTCGTCGACGCCCGAAAGCGATTCGATCGTACCGGATTCGTCCGGGATGTGAAAAATCTCGACAGGAAATCGGCGAAAAACGAAAGGAAGAAGCATTTTCGCAGGTCGGAACCGTGCAACATGCCTTGTGGCACCTGGCGCTTACGAACCACCATATCTTGTGGATTGTTCGGCTTTCGCCTGATCCCTTCCGAAAGAACGGGCGTCAGGCGCCACCGCGCGGGCTGAACCGGAAGGCGCGGGGCCGACACCCGCTAGAGCCGCGTGATCGCCACGCCCGCGACGATGACGCCGGCGGCGACGATCTTGGCCCGGTCCATCCGCTCGCCGAAGACCATCCAGCCCAGCAGCACGGCAAACAGGATCGAGGTCTCGCGCAGGGCGCCGACCAGCGGGATCGGCGCGCGGGTCATCGCCCAGACCGCGATCGCATAGGCGAGGAACGAGGCCGCCGCGGCCGCCATCCCCACCGCCCAGCCGCGCCCATCGGCGCGCAGCACGGCACGGCCCTTCAGCGCCATCGCCGCCGGCGTGTAGAAGATCGCCGACAGGACCATCAGCCAGGAGACATAGGCCAGGGGCTCGCCCCAGACCCGCGCGCCCAGCCCGTCGGCCAGCGTGTAGCCCGCCGTGGCGCAGGCCGCGCCGAGCGCGAACGGCAGCAGCCGGCGCGATTCACCGTTGCGGAAGACGCCGCGCGCCATCAGCGCGATCCCGCCGCCGAGCACCAGGATGCCGGCGATTTCGGCGCCCGACAGCGGCTCGGCCAGCGCCACGAGGCCGACGACCAGCACGATCAGCGGCGCCGCACCCCGGGCGATCGGGTAAACCCGGCTCAGGTCGCCCTGTTCGTAGGCATAGGCGAGGAACAGTTGGTAGGCCATGTGGATCAGCCCCGAGGCGAGGAGCCAGGGCCAGACCTGCGCCGGCGGCAGCGGGAAGAAGGGCACGATGGCCAACCCGATCAGCGCGTGCCCGACCGAGAGCAGGAACATCGAGGTCTGTTTCGAGAGCCCCGTCTTGATCGCCGCGTTCCAGCCGGCATGCAGCGCCGCGGCCAGCATCACGGCCAGGAATACGGTAAGGGTCATGCGCTGTACCCGTCTGCGGCCGGTCGCCGCGACAGATCACAGTTTCATGACGGTGCCAAGGGGCCGCGCGGCCGGGCCGGTTCGGAAAGCGCCGCCCGGATCGGCTCAGCCGAGGGCATCATTGCAGCGCTTGCAGGTGCCGGGATGGGCATGGCTGCCGACATCGGGCAGGATCTTCCAGCAGCGCAGGCATTTCGCGCCCTCGGCCTTCTCGAACTCGACGCCGACGCCCTGGACCTCGGGCAGGCGGAAGGCCTCGGCCGGGATCGGGTCGGGGGTCAGCGTGATCGCCGAGGTGATGCAGATATCGGCGAAATCGACGGTCCTGAGCGCGGCATGGACCTCGGGGTCGCGGACATGCACGACCGGCGCGGCCTCGAGGCTGGCGCCGATGACCTTGTCGCGGCGCTGGATCTCGAGCGCGGCGGTGACCGCCCGGCGCGCCTGCCGGATGCCGGCCCATTTCTTCGCCAGCGCCGGGTCGCGCCAGTCGGCGGGCGTTTCGGGGAAATCCTGCAGATGGACCGAGGACGCGTCGCCCGGGAAGCGCGAAAGCCAGACATCCTCCATCGTGAAGACCAGAAGCGGCGCGAGCCAGGTGGTCAGCCGGTGGAAGAGAAGGTCGAGCACCGTGCGCGCGGCGCGGCGGCGGGGGCTCGCGGGCGCGTCGCAGTAGAGCGCATCCTTGCGGATGTCGAACCAGAAGGCCGAGAGGTCCGAGGTCGCAAAAGTGAAAAGTTTCTGGAAGACGCCCTGGAAGTCGTAGGCGGCGTAGCCCTCGCGCACCTGGGCGTCGAGTTCGGCCAGCCGGTGCAGCACCCAGCGTTCCAGTTCCGGCATCTCGGCGGGCTCGAGCCGCTCGGCCTGGTCCCAGTCCTTGAGGTTGGCGACCAGGAAGCGCAGCGTGTTGCGCAGGCGCCGGTAGCTGTCGGCGGTGCCCTTGAGGATCTCGGGGCCGATGCGCTGGTCGACGGTGAAGTCGGACTGCGCCACCCAGAGCCGCAGGATGTCGGCGCCGTACTGGTCGATCACCTCCTGCGGGCCGACGGTGTTGCCCAGCGACTTGGACATCTTCATGCCCTTCTCGTCGAGCGTGAAGCCGTGGGTCAGCACGCCGCGATAGGGCGCGCGGCCCTTGGTGCCGCAGGCCTGCAGCATCGAGGAATGGAACCAGCCGCGATGCTGGTCGGTGCCTTCGAGATAGAGATCGGCGATCCCGTCCGCGGCCCCGTCCGCGCGGTCGCGCAGGACGAAGGCATGGGTCGAGCCCGAGTCGAACCAGACATCGAGGATGTCGAAGACCTGGTCGTATTCGGCCGGGTCGTGCAGGTTGCCGAAGACCCGCTCCTTGAAACCGGTCGTGTACCAGGCATCGGCGCCCTCGGCCTCGAAGGCGGCGACGATGCGGGCGTTGATCTCGGGGTCACGCAGCAGGAAGTCGGGATCGGTGGGCCTGGCGCCCTTCTTCACGAAACAGGTCATCGGCACGCCCCAGGCGCGCTGGCGCGAGAGCACCCAGTCGGGGCGGTTCTCGATCATCGAATGCAGCCGGTTGCGGCCGGTGGGCGGGGTCCATTGCACGAGTTCGTCGATCGAGGTGAGCGCGCGCTGGCGGATCGTCGCGCCGTGTTCGCCCATGCCGTCGTCGAGCGGGGCGTCGATGGCGACGAACCATTGCGGCGTGTTGCGGTAGATGACCGGCGCCTTGGAGCGCCAGGAATGCGGGTAGGAATGGCG
>SLPP01000119.1 GCA_007131945.1 Paracoccaceae bacterium
CGCCTCGGTTTCGCCGATCCGGTTCAGGTCGTAGGGCGTCGTCTGGTAGATCTCGTTGATCCAGTTGCCGTAGAGCAGATGCGCGTGGCTGCGCCAGCGGTTGGTGGGCGCCCGCGAGGGGTCGTCGCCGGGGTAGTAGTTGACCGGCACCTCGATCGGGCTGCCCGCCGCCACGTCGCGGTCGTACTCCTCCTTCAGCGTCGTCGAGTCGTATTCGAGATGGTTGAAGATGTAGAGCGCGCGATGCGCGGCGTCCTCGACGAGGCAGGGGCCGACCTCGGGCGAGCCGAGCAGCGTCACGAGCCCCGGCACCGCGTCGATCTCCTCCTGCCGCATCTCGGTCCAGCGCGAGACCGGGATCAGCACGTCGTCCGAAAACCCGCGCAGATAGGGCGAGGCGGGGGCGAGGTTGCGGTGCCGGTAGCAGCCGAAGGCCTTCTTCTCCAGCATGTGCTTCCGGATGCCGTGGAAATGGTGGATCATCGCCATGCCGCCCCAGCAGACGCCGAAGGTCGAATGGACATGGCTCTGCGTCCAGTCCATCACCTCGCGCAGCTCGTCCCAGTAGGTCACTTCCTCGAATTCCAGATGCTCGATCGGGGCGCCGGTGATGATCAGCCCGTCGAACTTCTCGTGCTTCACCTGCCGGAACGGCCGGTAGAAGGCTGCCATGTGCTCGGCCGCGGTGTTCTTGGTGCGGTGCGAGGTCATGCGGATGAGCCGGAAATCGATCTGCAGCGGCGTCGCGCCGATCAACCGGGCGAACTGGTTCTCGGTCTGGATCTTCTTCGGCATCAGGTTGAGAAGCCCGATCTTCAAGGGCCTTATGTCCTGCCGCGCGGCGCGGGTCTCGGACATGACCGAGACGCCCTCGCGGGCGAGGACATCGAAGGCGGGCAGGGTGGCGGGGAGCGTGATCGGCATCCGGTGCGTCCTCAGCCGGCAGCGGCGCGGTCGCGCAGCGCGCGGGCGACAAGCTCGGTGAAGTCGGCGGCCGATTCGACGCGCGCGATGTCGGCGGCGGCCAGGGTCAGGCCCCAGTTCCGCGCCATCGCGCGATAGAGCGGCTGGCGATGGGCGAGCGCGCGGGCATAGGTCCAACGGATGAAGGCGTCGGGATCGACCGCGTCCGGGGCAAGGCCGGTCTCGACCAGATAGGCGGCCCAGGCGTCGTCGAGGAAGCCGGGGTGATAGTACATCGGCTTCGGCGCCCGGTCGAAGCGGCGCACGAGTTCGGCGGTATGCGCCTCGGTGCCCTCGATCCAGAGCATCAGCAGGTGCCGCGAAAGCGTGCCCAGCACCGGGTCATCCGGGTCGTCGGGATCGACCACCTCGCAGATCGACCCCGATGTGTCGCAGACGAAATTCGCGTAGCCGTACAGTTCCTGCGCCCGGGCGATGAAGCGGGGCGTGTCCAGCATCGCCGCGATCTCGGCCTCGCGGTGCTGTTCCTGCCGGTGGCGGTATTCGGCGATCGGTAGCCCGCCTTTCGCGGGATCGCCCGGCTTGCCGAGATAGGCCGAGAGCGGCGCGAGATTGTCGAAGGTGATGTTCGACCGGATGTGGACAGAATCCGTTAGCAGCAGCTCGCGCAGGAGGGGCACCTTCATCGCCTCGCGCTTGAAATTGTCGGCGATGTCCTCGCCGAGATAGCGCGTGCCGATGCGGTAGTCGACCGAGTAGTGAAACCAGCCGTCGCCACGCAGGATGGCCGATATCCGCGTCTTGCCCAGCCCCGACATACCGAAGAGGAGCACACGCTTCGCGCGGCTCTGCAGCCAGTCATCGGCACTTTCGTAGATCATCGCGGCACCCTCGGGCAAACGGCGGCGGATCATGCCCCGCTCAGGGGGTGGGTTCAAGCCGGGTGATGCCGACGCCGCCGGCACGCGCGAGGTCGGGGTCGAGCGTCATCGGAATGTATTCGCCCCGCCGCCAGAGCACGCCCAGATCGTCAAAATGCCGGCTCAGCGGATGGCCCGACTGGCCGGTCGAAGTGATGAAGACCGAGGCGTCGGGATCAGCCAGATCGTAGACCCCGCGATAGCCCGCGCCGTGGACGTTGAGGAAGGGCTCGGGCTCGGTCGAGGGGCCGCCCCGGATTACGCCGCGCAGGAGCGTGTTGTCGCCACCACTGGTCGACTGGCGTATGTTCACGAAATAGCGAAGGATTGGGACATCGCCGAGAACGGGGTGGTCGTGCGTCGCCTGGTGCGCGTCGCCCCAGCGCCAGCTTTCGAGATTCGGGCCAAATTTCTGCGTGAGCGACATAAGCGCGGCGTCGAGCGCGATGCGGGCCATGTCGGGGCAGGTCTCGACCACCGCCGACTGGATCACGTCGCACCATTCGGCCGCGCCATCCTGGTTGGCGAAGACGCGCTCGATGAACAGCGGCTCGAGATGGCCGAAGGTTTCGGCCAGCGGGCCGAGTTCATCGCGGATAAGGCGGAACTGCAGTTCGCGCATCCACGCGGTGTAGATCAGCGGCTCGGGCAGGTGCTCGTTCATCTCGCCGTTCCAGTCGGCGAGCATCTGCAGCGCCTGCTGGCGGCGGGCCTCGGGCGTGCCTGGCTCGGCCGGATCGCCCTGGAACCACAGATCGGCGCCGACAAGCGGAAGGAGATTGCGCGCGGCTTGGCTGACGGTGTCGAGCTGCGCCTCGATGAAGCTTTCACGCGTGTGCACGGCACGCTGGCGCATGAGCCGCACCCAGCGCTGGATGCGCTGGCTGTCGCCCCAGTCGAAGGTGACATGCATCGGAAAGGGACGATCCACGGTCTTGTTGTTGGTGTTGCCCAGCAGTCCGGTCTCCGGGTCGACGAAGCGTGGATTGGCCTCGTAGGGCAGCCACCCCTGCCAGCGGGCGCGCGGGTCCCAGCCGGGTGCGGGCATGCGCCCCTGCGTCGGGTGATCTGGGTGGCGGCGCGGCATCCGGCCGATCACCTGCATGGCGATGCGTTCGGTATCGGCCAGCATCAGGTTCTGCGCCGGCGCGATGTAGTGCTGCCCGGCCTCGAGCGCGGCGTCGATAGAGCCCGCGCGCATGAGCGCGATTGCCGCCCGGATCGAGGTGTCGGCACCGTCCAGCGCCGTCCAGCTGAGCGCGGCGACGAAGCCCGAGGGCAGGATGGCGCCGAGGTTGTAATGGGCACCGGGCAGGACGGGGCCGTTCTCCGACCAGCGCAGCGTGATCGTGACCGGGTCGCCATCCTTTACCCAGATGATCGACCGGCGCGTCTCGAACTCGCCCCAGCCGTCGGGGGTGCGGTAGCGCGAGGGATCGTCGGGGTGGAGTTCCTCGAGGAACAGGTCCTGGTCGTCGAGATGGGCGGTGGTAAGCCCCCAGGCCAGCCTGTCGGAGCGGCCGACCAGCACCGCGGGGATGCCCGGGATCGTGCCGCCGATGACGCCACCGGTCTGGAGCTCGAGCCGGGCCAGATACCAGATCGTCGGCGCCGAGAAGCCCAGATGGGGATCGTTGGCCAGAAGCGTGCCGCCGGTGGTCGAGGCCTGCGGCGCGGCGGCCCAGGCGTTCGAGGCGCCGGCGAATTCGCGTTGGAGGAAGGGCGAGAGATCGTTGCCGGGCAGGGCGCCAGGCGGCAGGTGCGGCTGAGCGAGCTGCGTCTCGGTGAGCGGCGGGAAGAGCGAGGCGAAATCGGGCAGCGCGGCGATGCCTTGCCCCGAGTGATCCGGCATCAGGTCGCGCAGTCGCTCTTCGCCGATCATCGCCGAGAGGCGGGCGCGCCGCACCTCGGCATCGAGATGGCCGGAGAGCTGTACGGCCATCAGCTTGCCCATGGCGATGGAGTCGGCCGGCTGCCAGAGACCGATCTCGCCGGGGAAGAGGAAGAATTCGGGCGCGCCGCGGCCGAGCGCGCGGTCGCTGGCCAGTTCGATCCATGCATTGACACCGCGTGAATATGCCTCGAGCAGCCCGCGGGTCTCATCGTCGAGCGCCGCCACCGAGGTTTGTGCGAGGCCATAGAGGTCAAGCCGGCGCAGAAGCTCGTCGGTGCGCAGGGTGCGCGTGCCGAAGATCTCTGACAGACGGCCTTGCACCGTGCGGCGCATCATCGTCATCTGCCACAACCGGTCCTGCGCGTGGACGAAGCCGAGGCCGAAGAAAACGTCCGCGTCGCTTTGGCCGAAGATGTGCGGCACGTTGTGCGCGTTCCGCGCGATCTCGACCGGGGCTTCAATCCCGCGCACGCGCCAGTCGGCCGAATAGTCGGGGATCGAGCGCGACAGGAAGTAATAGACCCCCGCGAAGGCCAGCACGAAGATCACGACGAGCCCCGTCGCGATGCGAAGAAGCCAGCGGAAGAGGGTGAGCATGTCGGGCCGGGCTCCGTCGGTTGACCTTGTCGGCGGCTTCGTTTCCTATGGTGCCGCGCCGTGAGATGCAATTCAAAGGATCGGGGGGTGGCATGGCGAAGGTGGCGTTTCTGGGACTTGGGGTGATGGGCTTTCCGATGGCGGGGCATCTGGCCGCCAAGGGGCACGAGGTCACGGTCTACAACCGCACCGGGGCAAAGGCCCTGGCCTGGGTCGAGAAGCACGGCGGTCAGCATGCCGCAACGCCGCGCGCCGCGGCCGAGGGGGCTGAGTTCGTCATGGCCTGCGTCGGCAATGACAACGATCTCGCCGCGATCTGCCGCGGCGACGACGGGGCCTTCGCCGGGATGGCGAAGGGGGCGGTCTTCGTCGATCACACCACGGTGTCGGCGCGGATGACGCGCGAGCTGGCCGGGGAGGCGCTCGCGGCGGGGATCGGTTTCGTCGACGCGCCGGTCTCGGGCGGGCAGGCAGGGGCCGAGAACGGCGTGCTCAGCATCATGTGCGGCGGCGCGCAGGCGGATTACGACCGCGCCGAGCCGGTGATGGGCGCCTATGGACGCACCGTGAAGCGGCTTGGCGAGACGGGGTCGGGCCAGATCGCCAAGATGATGAACCAGATCGCCATCGCCGGGCTTGTTCAGGGGCTTTCGGAGGCGTTGCGCTTCGGCGAGAAGGCCGGGATGGACGGCAAGGCCGTGGTCGAGGTGATAAGCCAGGGTGCCGCCGGGTCCTGGCAGATGGCGAACCGCTACGAGACGATGCTCGACGGCAAGTTCGACTACGGCTTCGCCGTCGACTGGATGCGCAAGGACCTGGGCATCTGCCTGCAGACCGCCGACGAGATCGGCGCACCCTTGCCGGTGACCGCGCTGGTTGACCAGTTCTACAAGGACGTGCAGGCGATGGGCGGCGGACGCTGGGACACGTCCTCGCTGATCGCGCGGCTGCGCAAGCTCTCGGATGCTTGAGGACCGTATTGCCCAGGGCAGGGGCGACGCGCCCGCTGATCTGGTGCTCAAGGGCGGGACGGTCTGGTGCCTGGTGACGGGCGAGAGGATCGCGGGCGACGTGGCGATCTGCGGCGACACGATCGTCGGGATCGGGGCGGATTATGCGGGTCGGCGCGAGATCGACGTTTCGGGCCGGCTTCTGGTGCCGGGCTTCATCGACACGCATCTTCATATCGAGTCCTCCTGCATCACGCCCTACGAGTTCGACCGCTGTGTCGCGCCGCGCGGGGTGACGACCGCGATCTGCGACCCGCACGAGATCGCGAATGTCGCGGGCGCCGAGGGGATCCGGTATTTCCTTGCCGCCGCCGAGCGGACGGTGATGGATATCCGGGTGAACCTCTCCTCCTGCGTGCCGTCCACGCTTATGGAGACGGCGGGGGCGAACCTGTCGGCCGATGACCTGCTGGCCCTGGTGGATCATCCGAAGGTGCTGGGCCTGGCCGAGTTCATGAACTATCCCGGCGTGATCCATCGCGATCCGGGCTGCATGGAGAAGCTCAACGCCTTCGCCGGCCGTCACATCGATGGACACGCGCCGCTTCTGTCGGGGAAGGACCTCAATGCCTATGTCGCCGCCGGCATACGGACCGAGCACGAGGCGACCTCGGCCGCGGAGGCGCGCGAGAAGCTGCACAAGGGATTGCGGATCCTGATCCGCGAGGGGTCGGTCAGCAAGGACCTCGACGCGCTTGCCGAGGTGCTGACGCCGCTGACCGCGCCTTATCTCTGCCTCTGCACCGACGACCGCAACCCGCTGGACATCGCCGAGCACGGGCATCTCGACTACATGATCCGCCGGCTGATCGCGAAGGGTTGCGACCCGCTTTCGGTCTACCGCGCGGCGAGCCTGAGCGCGGCCGAGGCCTTCGGGCTGAAGGATCGCGGGCAGATTGCGCCGGGGCGGCGGGCGGACATCGTGGTGCTGGCTGGCGATCCAGCGGAGTGCCGGGCCGGGATGGTCTTCTGTGGCGGGGTGTTGGCCGATGACGCGGCCTTTGCGGCGCGCGAGGTCGTGGCGCCCGTGGCGCGTGGGTCGGTGCATCTGCCGAAGGTCGGGCCGGAGAGTTTCCGGTACGCGGGTACCGAGGCGGAGACGCCCGTGATCGGCATCATCGAGGGCAAGATCCTGACCGCGCATCTGTGCGAGCGGATCGAGCCGTTCGAGGGGGACCGCCGGCCAGCCCCGTCGCGGGATCTGGCGCGGATCAGCGTGATCGAGCGGCATGGGAAGAACGGGCGTATCGCCAACGGGTTCGTTCGGGGATTCTCGCTCGAGCGCGGGGCAATCGGTTCGACCGTCTGCCACGATCACCACAACATCGCGGTGGTCGGCGTGGACTATAGCGACATGGCGCTGGCCGCGCGGCGGCTCGCCGAGATCGAGGGCGGGTTCGTCGTCATCGATGGCGGCGCGGTCAAGGCCGAGCTGGCGCTGCCGGTGGCCGGGCTGATGTCGCTCGAACCCTTCGAGACGGTGCGCGAGGCGCTGGTGGGTCTGCGCGCGGCGGCGCGGGCGTTGGGGGTGGCGCTGGAGGAGCCGTTCCTGCAGCTTGCCTTCCTGGCGCTGCCGGTGATCCCGCATCTAAAGATCACCGATCACGGGCTGGTGGACGTGGACCGCTTCGAGGTGATCGCGGGTTGAGGCTTCGCGGATTGAGGCTTCGTGGGCGCGGCTCGGGGGGCATCGAGCCCCCGCTCGCCGCGCGTCGGCCCTTCGGGCCGCGTCGGCCGGCCGCGTGCGACAGGGGGGAGTGGCCGATGCAGGTTCTGCGCATGTTCGACTGGCCGCCGGTCTGGCTGGTGCTCTTCGTGGCGCTGGCATGGCTCACGGCGATGCCGGTCGCTTCCGGCGCGGCCGCGACGTTCCTTCATTTCGCGGGATGGGCGACGATCGGGCTGGGCGCGGGGCTGATGGGGCTGGCGGCGCGGGAGATGGCGCGGGCGGCAACGACGATCGTTCCGGGGCGGGATCCGACGCGGCTGGTGACGCGCGGCGTCTTCGCCTGGTCGCGCAACCCGATCTACCTGGGCGATCTGATGATCCTCGCCGGGCTCTCGCTGATCTGGCAGTCGTGGATCGGGCTCGCGCTGGTGCCGGTGCTGGGCCGGGTGCTGGCGCGGCGGTTCATCGAGGACGAGGAGGCGCGGCTGAGGCGCATGTTCGGCGCCGAGGCGGAGGCCTGGATGGGGCGGGTGCGGCGCTGGTTGTGAGCGTTTCTGCTGCCTTCGGGGCCATGCGTCCAAATTTGGACAACGAAGCAA
>SLPP01000299.1 GCA_007131945.1 Paracoccaceae bacterium
GGCGGTCGGCAACCCGCGCGCGGTGCGCGCCGTCGGCACCGCGGTCGGGCGCAACCCGGTCAGCTTCCTGATCCCCTGCCACCGGGCGATCTCCAGGTCGGGGGGCCTGGGCGGCTATCACTGGGGCCTGCCGGTCAAGCGCGCCATGCTCGCCTGGGAAGCCGCGCGCCGCGACGCCGCCGACTGACGGGCGCAGGCCGGATTACTGGCGTCCGGTCCGCGCCGGGAACCGGTCGCATCAGCCATTCGTTACACAGACGGGATGACCGGGGGCTGTTCGGCGCGCGTGCCAGCAGGTAAACCCGTCGTGAAATCGACTCGGAGTACAGGGACCATGACCTTCAAACCCGTTCTGGCCGGCATTGCGGCCATCGGCCTGCTCGCCGCCTGCGAGACCCCGCAGGGGGATCTCAGCCGCACCCAGACCGGCGCGCTGACCGGCGCCGGGATCGGCGGGCTCATCGGCGCCGCGACCGCGCGTCCGTCCGATCGCGTGCCGGCGGCCTTCGTGGGCGCCGCCGCGGGCGCGATCGGCGGCGGCCTCATCGGCCAGGCGCTCGACCGCCAGGCGGCGGAGTTGCGCCGCGACCTCGGCCCGGGCACGGATGTGCGCAACACCGGCCAGGAAATCATCGTGACCATGCCGCAGGACATCCTCTTCGCGGTCGACAGCGCCGCGCTGCGCCCCGACCTGCGCGCCGACCTGCAGGTCATCGCCGCCAATCTGCGCCGCAACCCCGACAGCATCATCCGCGTCGTCGGCCATACCGACTCGACCGGTTCGCTGGAGCACAACCTGCGGCTCTCCGAGCGCCGCGCCGATTCCGTCGCCGCCGAGTTGATCCAGAACGGCGTGCCGGCCAACCGCATCGTGACCCAGGGCCTGGGCCCGCGCGAACCCGTCGCCACGAACGCCACCGCCGCCGGCCGGGCGCAGAACCGCCGCGTCGAGATCATCATCCGCCCGACGGCCGCCTGATCGCGCCGCCTCGCCGCGCCGGACAGCCCCGATAGCGCTTGCAAGACCCCCTTCCCGGTCATATCAATTGACCAATCGGAGGGGGTCATGCCGTTTCAGCCGGTCCAGTCGGAAAAGCTCGCCCAGGGCGTGGTGCGCCAGATCGAGCTTCTGATCCTGCGCGGGCTGCTGCGCCCGGGCGAACGGCTGCCACCCGAACGCGAGCTGGCCGAGCGCATGGGCGTCTCGCGCCCCTCGCTGCGCGAGGCGATCGCCGAACTGCAGGAACGCGGGCTGGTCGTCACCCGCGCCGGCGCCGGGGTCTATGTCGCCGAGATGCTCGGCTCGGCATTTTCCGAGGCGCTGATCCAGCTCCTGGCGCGGCACCAGGAGGCGGTCTTCGACTATGTCAGCTTCCGCCGCGACCTCGAGGGAATGGCCGCCGAGCGCGCCGCGCGCTTCGGCTCGGACACCGACCTCAAGGTGATCGCCACGGTCTTCGCCAAGATGGAGGCCGCGCATGCCAAGCGCGACCCGGCCGACGAGGCCGAACTCGACGCCGAGTTCCACCTGGCGATCATCGAGGCGAGCCACAACATCGTCATGCTGCACCTGATGCGGGCGATGTTCGATCTGCTGCGCGCCGGCGTCTTCTACAACCGCCAGGCGATGTTCCGCCACCGCGCCACCCGCGACATGCTGCTCGAGCAGCACCGGGCGATCAACAATGCCATCCAGGCGCGCGACGCGCTCGGCGCCCGCGCCGCGGCCGAGGCGCATATGAGCTATGTCGAGAGCACGCTGAGCGACCTGCGCAAGTCCGAGGCGAACGAGGCGATCGCCCGCCTGCGCTACCAGCACGAGCTCTCGCGCCACTGACCCGGGCCGGGCCGCAGGGGGCCGAGGGACTCCACGCGCTCCCGCCGCTTGTCGCGCTGAACCTGCGGTTCAACGCTCCGCGCGTTGGGCCGGGCTCGCGCCTGCGGCGCGAGCCTGACCAAAGGGGCGTTGCCCCGGCGCCTTTGCGGAGGGCTGGCCCCTCGCGCCGGGCCGGCGGGGCTGTCGTCTTCGCCGTCGGGCACGCGACTGGCGGCACGTCCCCGCGCAGCGCACAGCTGGACGAGGGGCGGGAGCCCGTGGAGTCCCCGGTCGCTCGGGCCGCGGCCGAAGCGGGTGGCAGACGCTCCGGTCATCACCTCGGGTCAGAGCGGGACGGTCGGGTCGGCGAAGCCCTGCGGGACATAGAGCATGTGCGGGCCGACATTGCGGATGTCGGTCTCCCCGCAGAGCGCCATCGAGAGCTCCAGTTCCTTCTGGATCACCTGCAGCGCCTTCGTCACCCCCGCCTCGCCCATCGCGCCCAGCCCGTAGGTGAAGGCGCGGCCGATATAGGTGCCCTTGGCGCCCAGTGCCAGCGCCTTGAGCACATCCTGCCCCGAGCGGATGCCGCTGTCGAGATGCACCTCGACCCGGTCGCCGACCGCGTCCATGACCGCCGGCAGCATGCGGATCGAGCTCGGCGCCCCGTCGAGCTGCCGGCCGCCATGGTTCGACACGACGATCGCGTCGGCGCCGACCTCGGCCGCGCGGCGAGCATCCTCGGGCTCCATGATCCCCTTGACGATCAGCTTGCCGCCCCACCATTCCTTGAACTGCGCGATCCGCTTCCAGTCGAGCGAGGGGTCGAAGGCCTCGTTCGTCCAGGTGCTGAGCGAGGAGGGGTCGGTCACGCCCCTGGCATGGCCGACGATGTTGCCGAAGAAGCGCCGCTTCGTGCCCAGCATGCCGAGGCCCCACCGGACCTTGGTCATCATGTTGGCGATCGAGGCGGGCGTCAGCTTCGGTGGCGCCGAGAGGCCGTTCTTCAGATCGCGATGCCGCTGCCCAAGCACCTGCAGGTCGACCGTGATGACCAGCGCCGAGCAACTCGCCGCATGCGCGCGCTCGAAGAGCCGGCGCATGAAGTCGTCGTCCTTGAGCGTGTAGACCTGGAACCAGAAGGGTTTCGTGGTATGCGCCGCCACGTCCTCGATCGAGCAGATCGACATCGTCGAGAGCGTGAAGGGCACGCCGAACCTCTCGGCCGCGCGGGCGGCCTTGATCTCGCCATCGGCGTGCTGCATGCCGGTAAGCCCGACCGGGGCCAGCGCCACCGGCATCGCCACCTCCTCGCCGATCATCGCAGACTTCGTCGTGCGGCCGTCCATGTCCACCGCGACGCGCTGGCGCAGCCTGATCTTCGCGAAATCGGTGGTGTTCTCGCGGAAGGTCTGCTCGGTCCAGCTGCCCGATTCGGCGTAGTCGTAGAACATCCGCGGCACCCGGCGCCGGTAGACGCGGCGCAGATCCTCGATACAGGTGATGACGGGCATCGCGGCTCCTCCCCGGCGATTGGACAGAATTTGTTACCAAGCCGGCCGCGGCTGCACAACCCGGCAGCCGGCGGCGATGCCCGTGGCCGAAATGGTCCCGCCCCCGAGGCGGCGCGGGGCATTGATGCGGCGCACAATCAAAGGTAAACAAAACACCACCGAGATCGCGCCAAGGTTGTTTCGTGGACGATACCGCATCGCAGGTGATTTGCAGGCCCAGTGCTCCCGGGCTCGGGGCAGCCGGTCGCGGCTGTCCCCCGGACTTGCGGCGACCGTTCGCCGTCGCACCTGCCATCTCGGTCATCGTGCCGGTCTACCGCGACTGGGACCGGCTGCCGGCGCTGATCGCGGCGCTCGCCGCGCAGGACCGGCGCGACTTCGAACTGGTGCTGGTCGACAACGAGCCCGGCGCCGGCAATCCCGTCCCGTCGCTGCCCGATCCCGGCGTGCCGGTCCGGCGCGTGCCCTGCGCGCGCCCCGGCGCCTATGCCGCGCGAAATGCGGGGGCGGCGCGGGCGCGCGGGGCGCTGCTGGTCTTCACCGATGCCGATTGCCTGCCCGCCGCCGACTGGCTGCGCCGTATGGCGCGCGCCGCAGCCGAGCATCCCGGCCGGATCCTTGCCGGACCGGTCGACATGCTCGCCCGTCCCGATCCCGGCGCCTGGGAGATCTTCGACACCGTCCGCGGGATCCCCCAGCACGTCTTCCTGCGCCGCGGCTATGCCGCGACGGCGAATCTCGCGCTGGCGGCGGCGCTGTTCGCCCGGCTGGGCGGATTCGACCCGGCGCGGCTTTCGGGCGGGGACGCGGAATTCTGCCGCCGCGCGCGCGGGCGGGGCGTGACGCTCCACCTCGTGCCCGGCGCGCGCGTCGCCCATCCCGCGCGGCGCTGCCAGGCCGATCTCGCGCGCAAGGCGCGGCGCATAAAGGGCGGACAGGTCGCCAGCGGGCCCTGGCCGGGGCGGATCGCCTGGATCCTGCGCAGCCTCGCCCCGCCCCTGCGCGAGGCGCTGGCCTATCTGGTCAGTCCGTATCCAGCAGCCTGGCGGCTGACGGCCTGTCGCATCCGGCTGCTTCTGTGGGGGACGGAACTCGCCGAACTGGGCCGCCTGCTGATCCTGCGTCAGCCACCCGAGCGGCGCTGAACCCGCAACCGAGCGCCGGCGGCATCCGCCGCGCCAGCGCCCCGCCGGCATAGCGGGCGAAACAGAGGAGTTGGCGCGGCAGGCCGATCTCCTCCTCGCCGAGGATCTGCCAGACGGCGCGGGCGCCGCGCCATTTGCACGACGACCGCGATCCGGGCCGGACGCGGTATTCGGCCAGAACCTCGGGCAGACCCCGGGCCTCGACACCCTGGCGCAGGAGCGCCAGCCAGAAGGCATAGTCCTCGTGCACCGCGCGCCGCGGCATGCGCGCTTGCGGAAAGCGGGCGCGGCGATAGGCCCCGGTCAGGCATCCGATCGGGTTGCCGTCGAGCGCGTCGCGCCAGCGAAGCTCCGGGCGCGCGCCGACCTCGCCCAGCGCGCGGCCATGAGCATCGATCCGCCGGTAGGCGCCGAAGACGATGTCGGCGCCGGCGTCGAAGACGACTTTCTGGCGCGCAAGCTTCGCCGGCAGCCAGCGGTCATCGGCGTCGAGGAAGGCGACATGCCGCCCCCGGGCCACCGCCAGCCCCAGGTTGCGCGTTGCCCCCGCCCCGCGCGGCCGGGTCCGGCCCGGCTCGTGCAGGAGCCGCAGCCGCGGATCGGCGCGGCAGGCCGCCCGCGCCAGCGCCACCGCACCGTCGGTGGAGGCATCGTCGATCAGGAGCGCCTCCCAGTCGCCGAGGCTCTGCCCCTGCAGCGAGGCGATCGCCTCGCCCAGAAACTCGGCACCGTTGTGGAACGGGACGATCACCGAGAAGACCGGCGCCCGCATCGCTCAGCGGTTCAGAAGGTCGCGGTGGAACTGCCGCAAGAGCAGCAGCCCCGCGACCATCGGCAGGAGGATGCAGGCGCCGACGAAGGGCAGCGAGACATAGCCCGGCGAATAGACCGGGTAGAAGCCGTCGCGCATGATGCCGGTGACGTGCAGGATCGGGTTGTACCACAGGATCGTCTGGGCGAGCGGCGGCAGGTCCTCGTAGACGAAGAGCACGCCCGAGATCAGGAAGAGCGGCGCGGTGACGATACCCCAGATGTTCTGCCAGACCGGAAAGCGCTGGAAGAGGAAGCAGTTCAGGCAGCCCGAGCCGAGCCCGAGCCCGGTCGCCAGCCCCATGGCCAGCAGGATCTGGCCCCAGTCCAGCACCGTCCGCACGTTGTCGTAAAGAAGGATCCCGCCGAGGATCAGCGTGCTCACCGCCCAGATGACCAGCGTGTTGAGCAGGAAGCGCGCGATGACCGCGTCGATCCAGGTCACGCGCGGATAGAAGAGCAGCGCGCGCGAATAGCTCATCGCCTGGCCGACGGCGTTGGCGAGCGTGGTATAGGTCTGCAGGACCAGGATCCCGGTTGCCTTGAACAGCAGGAAACTCGTGCCCAGCGTCGGCGAGCGCATCAGCAGCGACCAGGCGAAGGCAAGGAGCACGATCATGCCCAGAGGTTGCAGAAGCGCCCAGGCATATCCGCCCGGCCGCCGCCCGTAGCGCGTGGCCATTTCGCGCAGAACGAGAGCGACGATCGAAAGAAGCGCGGCGCTGGCACCCGGGCGGGACAAGCGCGGCGACGCGGTCTCAACTTCAACTTCTGCCGACATCCTGCCGCACAACGCTGGTTTTCTCGGACCAAACTATGTAAACAATTCGACGAAAGATCAATCGCGGGATCGAGACGGGACGCAACCTTTGGTAGAGCATCGACTGCAGGACAGGGTGGCCACCCTGCCGCCGGCCGAGGCAAGGCTCCTCAACCGCACCGCGAGTCCGGCGCGGCCGCATCGACGCCATCGCGGGCTGATGCTGTCGCTTCTTGTCGTCGTCGCGCTGCCGGTCCTGGTCTCGACGCTCTATCTCTGGGCCTTCGCGCGACCGCAATTCGCCTCGAATACCGGCTTCGTGATCCGGCAGGAGGAGACCGGATCGGCGAGCCAGGTGCTCGGCGGCCTGACGCAGGTCCTCGGCATGCAGGGCGGCGGCAATTCCGACCTGCTCTTCGAGTTCATCCAGAGCCAGGACATCGTGCAGCGGGTGCAGCGCGAGATCGACCTCGTCGGGCATTACGCCCGAACCTGGCCGCGCGACCCGGTCTTCTCGATCCGGCCCGCGGCGACGATCGAGGACCTGTCGGCCTTCTGGAAGCGCATGGTGCGCATCACCTACGACAAGTCCTCGGGCGTGATCATGGTCGAGGTGCGCGCGCGCGATCCCGATTTCGCCCGCACCGTCGCCCGCCAGGTCGTCGCGCAGAGCGAGGCGATGATCAACACGCTCAACGCCGCCGCGAGGCGCGACAGCATGGCCAATGCGCAGGCCGATCTCGACGCCGCGCTCGTCCAGCTGCGCGAGGCGCGCGAGGCGCTCGTCGCCTTCCAGGCGCGCACGCAGATCCTCGATCCGCAGGCCGACATCCAGGGGCGGATGGGGGTCCTGGGCAACCTGCAGCAGCAACTGGCCCAGGCGCTCGTCGATTACGACCTGCTGATCCAGACCGCCGAGGGCAACGATCCCCGCCTGCGCCAGCTCGAACGGCGCATTGCCGTGATCGAGGACCGCATCACCCAGGAGCGCCGCAGCTTCGCGGCGCAGGACGTCACCGTCGACAATACCGACTACCCGACGCTTCTGGCGCAGTACGAGGGGCTGCGGGTCGACGTCCAGTTCGCCGAGGAGAACTACCGCGCGGCGCTGACCGCGCTGATCGCCGCACGCACCAATGCCGAGCGCCAGCAGCTCTATCTCGCGACCTTCATCGAGCCGACGCTCGCCGAGCGCGCCGAGTATCCGCGCCGGGCGCTGCTGGTCGGGCTGACCGGGTTCTTCGCGCTGATGCTCTGGTCGGTGCTGGCGCTCGTCTACTACAGCCTGCGCGACCGCGGCTAGGCGGGCACGGGAGGGGGCCGCGCGTGATCCGTCTGGAAAACCTCGCCAAGCGTTTCCGGGTGCAGGACGGCATCCACACGGTCTTCGAGGGGCTGACGATGACCATTCCCGCCGGCCGCTCGCTGGGGCTCCTGGGCCGCAACGGAGCGGGCAAGTCGACGCTTCTGCAGATCATCGCCGGCACGATGCAGCCCAGCGGCGGCCGGGTCCTGCGCGAAGGCAACATCTCCTGGCCGATCGGCGCCGCGAA
>SLPP01000065.1 GCA_007131945.1 Paracoccaceae bacterium
ACTGGCTGGCGGAGCGTGTCGCCGACGATGCCCGCAACCGCAACAACCGCTTTGCAATTGCAGCCGAGGCCAACCGCGCCCTGCCGGGAACTGGCCCCTTCTGGTTCCGCCCCGCCGCGTTGGACCTGCCCGACCTGCCGGCAAAGGGGCGCGCGCGCGCAGGCCACGGCCTCGATGATCTGCGCGCGGTAGATGCCCGCACTCGGGGCGCACAGTCGGTCTGGAAGCTGGGCGGGCCGGGGGCGGTCGGC
Organism: Paracoccaceae bacterium; assembly: GCA_007131945.1. Taxonomy (GTDB): domain Bacteria; phylum Pseudomonadota; class Alphaproteobacteria; order Rhodobacterales; family Rhodobacteraceae; genus Pararhodobacter. Next base: position 252 of record SLPP01000065.1, read on the forward strand.
AGCCAGACGCTGACCGGCCTGCCGGTGCTGGCGCGGCTGCGCGCGGCCTTTCCCGGCCGCGTCGCCGTCTGGCCGTTCGAGGACAGCCGCACCGCCCCCGTGGTTCTGGCCGAGGTCTTCCCCTCGCTCCTGCGCGACGAGGTCAGGGCGCTGCAGGCGATGGCCGGTGGCTGGGCCGTCAAGGACGACGTGCAGGTCCGGCTGCTGTCGGCCGCGCTTCACCGTCTTTCGGTCGAGGATGCGCTGGCCCCGCTGTTCGAGTCCCCTGTGGGTGTTTCGGCGATTGACGAGGAAGGCTGGATCCTCGGCGTCGGGGCGGAAGAGGCTTTGCGGATGGCGGCGCGTGCGGTGGACTCCGCCGCGTTGCCGCCGCGGCCGACCGAGGCGGCGGCGCTGCTGACTCCGCCGCGGCTGCGCAACGATTGCTTCGCCATGCCGCAGGGCGTGGATTGGGTGCCGGTCGAGGCGGCGCTGGCGAAGCTGCGCGGGGCGCTCGTACCGATCGAGGGGACCGAGGTCGTGCCCGTCGGACGGGCCGGCCAGCGGGTGCTGGCCGAGGACGTGATCGCCCGCCGCTCTAACCCCCCGCAGGCAAATTCGGCGGTGGACGGCTACGGTTTCGCCCATGCCGCGCTTGCCGGTTCCGGCCCCTACGCGCTGCCGCTCGTCCCGGGGCGCGCGGCGGCGGGCAGGCCCTTTGCCGCGTCGTTGCCGCAGGGGCAGGCGGTGCGGATCCTGACCGGCGCGATCCTGCCCGAAGGCGTCGATACCGTCGTGCTCGAGGAGGACTGCGCCACCGACGGCGCCCGCGTGGCCTTCGACGGGCCGGTCAGGCGGGGGGCCAACACCCGCCGCGCCGGCGAAGACCTGGCCGAGGGGGCCACGGCACTGCCCGCCGGACGCCGCCTGACCCCGGCGGACCTGGCGCTTCTCTCCGCGCTCGGCATCGGCCGGGTCGCGGTGCGCCGGCCGCTGCGCGTTGCGGTTCTCTCAACCGGCGACGAGATCGTGGCCGATCCCACGGCCGACGCCGCGCCGCACCAGATCTTTGATGCCAACCGCCCGATGCTGCTCGAGATCCTGCGCCGATGGGGGCATGTGCCGGTCGATCTGGGCCATGCCCCCGACCGGCGCGGGCGGATACGGGCCGCGCTCGATCGCGGCGCGGCGCGGGCCGATGTGATCCTGACCTCGGGCGGCGCCTCCGCCGGCGACGAGGACCATGTGGCGCGACTGCTGCGCGAGGAGGGTGCGCTTTCGAGCTGGCGGATCGCGCTCAAGCCCGGCCGGCCGCTGGCGCTCGCGCTCTGGCAGGGGCGCGGCGCGGTATCGGTTCCGGTCATCGGTCTGCCAGGCAACCCGGTCGCGGCACTCGTCTGCACGCTGATCTTCGCCCTCCCGGCGCTTTCGCTGATGTCCGGCGCCGGCTGGACCGAGCCGCAGGCATTCACCGTGCCGGCGGCGTTCTCCAAGCGCAAGAAACCGGGCCGGCGGGAATACCTGCGTGCGCGGCTCGACGCCGCGGGCGCGGCCGAGGTCTTCGCCTCGGAGGGATCGGGGCGGATCAGCGGGCTTTCCTGGGCCGAGGGGCTAGTCGAACTGCCCGACGGGGCGGCCGAGATCATTCCCGGCACGCCGGTGCGCTACATGCCCTATGCGAGTTTCGGGCTGGAATGACCCGCCGCGCTACTTGCGCCGGATCAGGTAGGCCGTCGCCTCCTCGACCGGTTCCGCGCCGAGAAATCCGTGCCCGGCCTCGGCGCAGAAATGCGGCACATCGACCACGGCGGCGGGATCGGTCGCGAGCACACGCAGCACCTCGCCGGAAGCCATGGCCTGCAGCCGCTTTCGCGTCTTGAGCACGGGAAGCGGGCACAGAAGCCCGCGGGCGTCGAGTTCGTGGTCCCAGCCGGGTGTCGTCATGGCGCTGATCTAGGCGGTCCCACGCGGCGCGTCCAGACGGCTCAATGCGCCACGCGACCGAGGAACTCAACGAGCGCGGCGCGATCCTCTGGGTCTGGCAGGCGTTGCTCCGGCATGCGCGAGCCGGGCGTGTAGGCCTCGGGGCCGTGCTGGAAAAGCTCGGCCACAGTCTCGGGTGTCCAGACGATGTCGAGTTCGCGCAGCGCGTCGGAATAGTCGTAGCCCTCGGCCGTTCCGATCCGCCGACCGAATATGCCGTGCAGCGTCGGGCCCGCCCGACCGCGGTCATCGGGATCGAGCGAATGGCAGACCGCGCAGGACCGCCAGACCTCGGCGCCGCGGCTGCCATCGTCGAAAGCCTCGATCCGCGGCGCGTCCCCAGCGCCCTGCCGCGCGCCGTCGGCCAGCGAGAAGCGACGGATCGTGCTGTCGCCGCCGCCAGTGAAGAGCGCGCCATCGCCCAGAGCCAGCGCCCATACCGGGCCCTGGCCCGGCTCTACCGAGAAGCGGATGTCGAGCTTCGCGGCCTCCAGTAGCCATACCGTGCCGTCGACCGCGGCGGCAGCGACTAGCCCGGCATCGGCTGCGACCGCGACCAGCGGACGGTCGGTGAGGAAGCGCTCGGGCAGCAAGTCGCCCTCGGCCGAGAAGAGCCGGAGCGCGCCCTCGGCGAAGACGACGGCGATGCGACCCTCGGTCACGGCGAGCCCGTTCGGCAGGTCGGGCAGGTCGGTGCGCGCGGCGAGGGCATGGTCCGGCCCCCAGACTGCGAGGCGCAGGTCCGACCCGACGCTCGCGAGTCGCCCGTCGGCCAGATGCGCAAGGCCCATGACCCGGTCGCCATGTGCCTGCCAGCGCTGGTTGGCGAACGCATCGAGCGCAAGTACCATGACCGTGCCATCCCAGAAGCCGGCGGCGAGCGTGCCGCCGTTCGGCGCCACTGAGAGCGCGGCGACCGGTGCGCTGCCATGCGGCGTGGCGAAGACAGGGCGCAGGCCGCCGGTCTCCCACAGCGCGACGCGACCGTCCTGTCCGCCGGTTGCAACCATGCCGCCGGGCAGATGCGCGACGGCAGTGACATTGCCGTCATGGAAGCGCAGAACGTGCTCGGCGCCGCCGGTCGTGGCGTCCCACAGGATCGCGCGCGTGTCGAAGGATCCCGAAAGGACGCGCGCGCCGGACACGTCGAGCGCGCCGACCGGGCCGCCATGGCCGATCAGGTCCTGCGCCGCGGCGGGAGCGGCGAGGATCAGGGCCAGCGCGGCGGCGACAAGCCGTCTGCAGGTCACGCGCTCAGAACTGGATCAGGTTGCGACCGGGGTCGGAAACGCGGGCGCCCTCGGTCGTGAACGCCGAATGCGATGGCTGCTGGAAGCCGTCATCGAGCACGATCGCGGCGCCATAGGCGAGCGCGATCCCGATTACGACGGCGGCGAGGAAGGCTTTCATGGGCGGTGACCTCCGTGGACAGGGGTAGGGGAAACCGGTTGAGTCGCGGTCGTGCGCGCGAGTTCGGCGCGCAGCGACCGGGCGAGTTCGAGATAGAGGCGGCCGAGCGCGCCGTCGGGGTCGCGCGCGACGATCGGCTGGCCGGCATCCGAGGCCGCGCGCAGCTCCATCGTCAGCGGCACCGCGCCAAGGAAGGGCGCGCCCAATCGCTCGGCCTCGGCCCGGGCGCCGCCTCGGCCGAAGATCGCGTGCTCGGCACCACAGGTCGGGCAGAGGAAATGCGCCATGTTCTCGACAATGCCGAGGATCGGCACGTCGACCTTGCGGAACATGGTGATGCCGCGCCGCGCGTCGATCAGCGAGAGATCCTGCGGCGTCGAGACGATGACGGCGCCCGAGAGCCGTGTGCCCTGGGCGATGGCGAGCTGCGCGTCGCCGGTGCCGGGCGGCATGTCGACGAGGAGGATGTCGAGCGCACCCCAGTCGACTTCGGCCAGCATCTGGGTGATCGCCGACATGACCATCGGTCCGCGCCAGACCATCGCGGTCTCGGCATCGACGAGCACGCCCATCGACATCGCCTTGAGCCCGAAGGCGTCCATCGGCATGAGCTTGCGCCCCGGCCCGACGCGCGGCTTGCCGTGAAGGCCGAGTAGGGTGGGCAGCGACGGGCCGTAGATGTCGGCGTCAAGCAGCCCGACACGGAGGCCGAGCAAGCGCAACCCCAGCGCCAGGTTGACCGCCGTCGTCGACTTGCCGACGCCGCCCTTGCCCGAGGCCACGGCGACGACATGCGCGACGCCCGGCAGAATCTCGGGTCGACGCGTTGGCGCGGGGGCGGCCAGCTTCGGTGGCGGGGCGGGCGCGGCGGCCTCGGCGGTCAGCACGACGAGCGCCTGGTCGATGCCGGGAAGCGCGCGCAGAACCGCCTCGGCCTGAGCGCGCAGGGGGGCGAAGGCCTCTGCTTCGTCGGGGGTGACGCGGATTGCGGCGTTGATCCGGCCGCCCTGCACCGCGACCCCGCCAAGCCGGTCCGAGGCGCCGAGCGTACCGCCGCCCGGCAGCGCCAGCGACGCGAGCGCCTGTCGGGCGTGCTCGGCAGGGGAAGGGGGCGAGGTGCGGGTCATCGGGTTCGGTCGGCCGGCGCGTCAGGCTTTCGCAGGCGGGGTTGCGGGATGAAACCGCCCGACACCGGGGTGCCGGGCGGGAAGCTCTCTGTCCGGTCGTGGTCCGCCGTGCGCAGAACGACCGGCGGGCGGCGGCTCACTCCGCCGGGGTGGCGCTGGCACCGCGACCCTCGGCCGGGGCGCTGCGGCCCTTGACCTCCTCGACCCAGAGCGAGTGATGCTCCTTGGCCCAGTTCTCGTCGACCTCGCCCGAACCCATCGCGTCGAAGGCGCCTTCCATGCCGATCGAGCCGATGTAGATATGCGCGAGGATCAGCGCCGACATCACCGCCGCGACCACGGCGTGGATGACCTGATAGAACTGCCAGTCCGCTGCGGTACCGACCTCGCCGGGGAAAAGAAGCATGATGCCGGTCCAGGACATCAGCGCGCCGCCGATGATCACCGACCAGAAGATCAGCTTCTGCCCGGCATTGAACTTCCGCGCCGGCGGGTGAACGCCCTTGCTGAAGAGCCCGCCGCCCTGCCGGATCCATTCCCAGTCCACCCGGCCGGGAATGTTGTGCACGACCCAGAGCACGAAGACCAGCACCAGCGCCGCCATGAACGGCCAGGCGAGGTAGTTGTGCGCGACCTTGCCCCACGCGGTGAGCGTACCGAAGGCGCCCTCGCCGACGATCGGCAGAAGCACCGACCGGCCCAGGATGAGGTTGAGCCCGGTCAACGCCAGAACGATGAAGGTCGAGGCGAGGAGCCAGTGGGCGAAGCGCTCGATCGCGTTGAAGCGCAGTATCTTGCGCCCCGAGAAGCCTGAATCGATCCGGATCCGCCCGCGCATCAGGTAGAAGAGCGCCAACAGCAGCACCGTCCCGACCACGGCGATAATCGAGAGCCACTGCAGCGTGCCGGAATGCAGCACTGCCCAGTCGCGCCCGCCGGGGTCGATCAGCACCGAGGCGCTGGCATCCGGAATGGTGATGCGGCCGGTGACGGTCTGGCCCGATTGCAGGGCGCGCATCAGCGCCTCTTCCTGCACCGAACTGGCGGTCGGATTGACCTGCGCCAGGGCCACGGGCGCGAAGGCCGCAGCCCCGGCCAGGCCCAGCGCCAGGCGGGATATCAGGTTCTTCATTGTAGCTCCCTCCCTTGACCGCGCTCAGACGGCGATCGTGTCGCCATAGGCCGTGCGCCAACCCCAGGCGCCTGAACCGTAGCCGCGGGTGACCACCCGCTCGCGGTAGATCTCGGCGATGATGTCGCCGTCGCCGGCCAAGAGCGCCTTGGTCGAGCACATCTCGGCGCAGAGCGGGAGTTTCCCCTCTGCCAGCCGGTTGGCGCCGTATTTCTGGTACTCCGCCGCGCTGAGATCCGGTTCCGGCCCGCCCGAGCAATAGGTGCACTTGTCCATCTTGCCTCGGGTGCCGAAATTTGCCGTCTGCGGGAACTGCGGTGCGCCGAAGGGGCAGGCATACGAGCAGTAGCCGCAGCCGATGCAGGTGTCCTTGTTGTGCAGCACCACCGCGTCGTCGGTCGTGTAGAAGCAGTTGACCGGGCAGACCGTGGCGCAGGGCGCGTCGGTGCAGTGCATGCAGGCCATCGACACCGAGCGCTCGCCGGGAAGGCCGTCATTGATGGTGACGACCCGCCGGCGGTTGATGCCCCAGGGGACCTCGTGCTCGTTCTTGCAGGCCGTCACGCAGGCCTGGCATTCGATGCAGCGGTCGGCATCGCAGAGGAACTTCATCCGTGCCATTGCTTACTCCTCCCCTTACGCGGCCGCGATCTGGCAAAGCGTCACCTTGCCCTCGTGCATGCCGGTTACCGGGTCATAGCCATAGGTGGTGATCACGTTCACCGATTCGCCGAGGACGATCGGGTCGGTGCCTTCCGGGTAGTTGCCCCGCTGATCCTCGCCCTGGAACCAGCCGGCGAAGTGGAAGGGCATGAAGGCCAGCCCGCGGTTCACCCGCTCGGTCACCAGCGCCTTGACCCGCGCGCGGGTGTCGTCGGCGCCCGTCACCCAGACCCAACCGCCGTCGACGATGCCGCGGTCGGCCGCGTCCTGCGGGTTGATCTCGACGAACATGTCCTGCTTGAGCTCGGCGAGCCACGGGTTCGAGCGGGTTTCCTCGCCGCCGCCCTCGTACTCGACCAGGCGGCCCGAGGTGAGGACGATCGGGAAGCGTTCGTGCACCCGATTCTCGACATTCGCCATCTGGATCGTGTGGCCGATATTAGGCATCCGCTGATGACGCGCGTCGTCTCGCGTCGGATACTCCGCCACGAGATCCGGGCGGGGCGAGAAGATCGGCTCGCGGTGGACCGGGATCGGGTCGGGCAGGTTCCAGGCGACCGCCCGGGCCTTGCCGTTGCCGAAGGGCACGCATCCGTGCTGCAGCGCCACCCGCTGGATCCCGCCGGAGAGGTCGGTGGACCAGCTGACGGCGTTGATACGATCCTCGTCACCGCCGCCGATCCGTTCGATCACGGCCAGTTCCTCGGCCGTCAGGTCGGCATCCCAGCCAAGCTGCTTGAGCATGGCCATGGTGAATTCGGGATAGCCGTCCTGGATCTCCGACCCCTGCGGCCAGGAACCTTCGGCCAGCAGCGTCTCGCCGTCGCGTTCGAGTCCGAAGCGGGGGCGGAAGGCGCCGCCGCCGTCCATCGGGTGAAGGTTGGTGTTGTAGAGGATGTGCGTTCCAGGATGACGCAACGCGGCGGTGCCCCAGCAGGGCCAGGGCAGGCCGTAGTAGTCGCCGCGCACCTCCTCGGGTGCGTCGGGGCCGGCGCGCAGCGTGATCAGGTCGAAGTGCTGCTGGTTGGCCATGTGGGCCTTCAGCCGCT
>SLPP01000270.1 GCA_007131945.1 Paracoccaceae bacterium
GCGCGAAAGTTTCATTGCGGTTAATGCGACCGATTGTCGGCGCTTTATCAACCAGTTGCGAAAGTGCTCAACCTTGAGCACCGGCGCCCGTCGGCCGGTCAGCCGACGATCTCGAGCTCCGAGAAGAAGAACGCGATCTCTTCCGCCGCGGTGTCCGGCGCGTCCGAGCCATGGACCGAGTTCTCGCCCTTCGAGAGCGCGAAATCCTTGCGGATCGTGCCCTCGGCCGCCTCGGCCGGGTCGGTCGCGCCCATCACCTCGCGGTTCTTCGCGATCGCGCCCTCGCCCTCCAGCACCTGCACCACCACCGGCGCCGAGGCCATGAACTCGCACAACTCGTCGTAGAACGGCCGCTCCCGGTGCACCGCGTAGAACCGCCCGGCCTGCGCGCGGCTCATGTGGATGCGCTTCTGCGCGACGATGCGCAGCCCGGCATCCTCGAACCTGGCGCTGATCTTGCCGGTCAGGTTGCGCCGCGTGGCGTCGGGCTTGATGATGGAAAGCGTGCGTTCGGTGGCCATGATCATCTCTTGCTTGCCGGGCGCGCCCGGGGTTTCGATGCGAGCGCGCCGTAGCACGGCCGGCGGCAATTGAAAAGCGCGCGCCGGCCTTGACGCTGTGTCGCGCCTCGGGCAAGCCCCGGCCATGCTGGTGATCGAGGATCTGGGCTTTTCCATCGAGGGGCGGGCGCTGTTTGCCGGCGCCACCGCGCGCATCCCGGCCGGCCACAAGGTCGGCCTCGTCGGGCGCAACGGCTCGGGCAAGACCACGCTCTTCCGGCTGATCCGGGGCGAGCTCGTGCCCGATACCGGCACGATCCGCCTGCCGTCGCGCGCCCGCATCGGCGGCGTCGCGCAGGAAGCCCCGGCCGGCCCCGCCTCGCTTCTCGACACCGTGCTCGCCGCCGATACCGAGCGCGCCGCGCTCATGGCCGAGGCCGAGGGCGCGACCGACCCCGCCCGCATCGCCGCCGTGCAGGCGCGGCTGACGGACATCGACGCCTGGTCGGCCGAGGGGCGGGCGAGCGCGATCCTCAAGGGCCTCGGTTTCACCGCCGAGGAGATGTTGAAACCCTGCGCCGATTTCTCCGGCGGCTGGCGGATGCGCGTGGCGCTCGCCGGCGTCCTCTTCGCCGCGCCCGACCTCCTGCTTCTCGACGAGCCGACCAACTACCTCGACCTCGAGGGCGCGCTCTGGCTGGAGAGCTACCTCGCCCGCTATCCGCACACGGTCATCGTCATCAGCCACGACCGCGGCCTGCTCAACCGCGCCGTCGGCGCCATCCTGCATCTCGAGGACGGCCGGCTCGCGCTCTACCAGGGCGGCTACGACACCTTCGCCCGCACCCGCGCCGAGCAGCGCGCGGTGCAGGCCGCCGAGGCGAAGAAGCAGGAGCTTCGCCGCGCGCATCTGCAGGGCTTCGTCGACCGCTTCCGCGCCAAGGCGTCCAAGGCAAGGCAGGCACAGTCACGCATCAAGATGCTCGAGAAGATGACGCCGATCACGCCGCCCGCCGAGGCCGCGCAGCATGTCTTCAGCTTCCCCGCGCCCGAGGAACTGGCGCCGCCCATCGTCGCGCTGGAGGGCGTCAGGGTCGGCTACGACGGCAAGCCCGTCCTGCAGCGGCTGAACCTGCGCCTCGACCAGGACGACCGGATCGCGCTTCTGGGCCGCAACGGCGAGGGGAAATCGACGCTGTCGAAGCTTCTCGCCGGCAAGCTCGACCCGATGGGCGGGCAGATCACCCGCGCCGCGAAACTGCGCGTCGGCTATTTCGCCCAGCACCAGGTCGACGAGCTGCATCTCGACGAGACGCCGCTGCAGCACATCCAGCGCCGCCGCCCGGACGAGGCGCAGGCCAGGCTGCGCGCCCGGCTCGCCGGCTTCGGCCTCTTCGCCGACCAGGCCGGGACCGAGGTCGCGCGGCTCTCGGGCGGGCAGAAGGCGCGGCTCTCGCTCCTGCTCGCGACGCTCGACGCGCCGCATCTGCTGATCCTCGACGAGCCCACCAACCATCTCGACATCGAAAGCCGCGAGGCGCTGGTCGAGGCGCTGACCGCCTATCCCGGCGCGGTGGTGCTGGTCAGCCACGACATGCACCTTCTCGGCCTCGTCGCCGACCGGCTGTGGCTGGTGTCGGGCGGGACGGTCACGCCCTGGCAGGACGACCTCGACGCCTATCGCCGCTTCCTGCTCTCCGCCCCCGAGCCGGCCGAGAAGCCGGCGCGGCCGAAAGCGATGAGACCGGCGCCTTCCGCCGATCTCGCGCAGCTCAGGTCCGAAGTGAGGAAGTGCGAGCAGAGAATTGAGAAACTGGAGGAAATGCGCGCGAAGCTCGCCACGAAACTGGCCGATCCGGCGCTCTATGACGAGGCGCGGCGCAACGAACTCGACACCTGGAACCGGAAATATGCCGAAGTGATGGACGGCATCGCGCGCGCCGAGGCATTGTGGATGGACGCCGCCGAGGCGCTCGAATCGGCGTCCGACACCGCCAGCGCCTGATCGAGAAGGGTCGCCGCCATGCTCACCGATCCCGCCTTCCTGATCCCGGTCTTCGTCACCCTCTTCGTGGTCATCGACCCGATCGGGCTGGCGCCGCTCTTCATCGCGCTCACCCAGGGCATGGACCGGGCGCAGCGGCTGGCGGTGGGCATCCGCGCCTGCGTCATCTCGGTCCTGCTGCTCACCGTCTTCGGTCTGGCGGGCGAGTCGATCCTCGCCGGCATCGGCATCACCATGCCCGCCTTCCAGATCGCCGGCGGGATCCTGCTCTTCCTCACCGCGCTCGACATGGTGTTCGAGCGCCGCAGCCAGCGCCGCGCCGGCCATGCGACGGCCGAACACGACCCCTCGGTCTTCCCGCTGGCCATGCCGCTGATCGCCGGGCCGGGGGCGATGGCGGCGATGATCCTCCTGGTGGGCGAGGCCGAGGGCGACTGGGGCGGGGTCGTCGCCGTGCATCTGGCGATGGTCGCGGTCATCGTCATCGCCTTCCTGCTCTTCCTCGTCGCGATCCCGCTGGAGCGCATCCTGGGCAGGACCGGGACGATGGTCATCACCCGGCTTCTGGGGATGCTGCTCGCCGCGCTCTCGGTGCAGTTCGTGCTCAACGGGTTGCGGGCGACCGGGTTGGTCTGACACCGCCGCGCGCCGCCGATCCCGAAAGTTTCGTTCCGGTTAACGGCTCCGTTTTGTCGTTCAGGAACAATGTCTTGCCGAAGTGCGCAAATTTGAGCACCTTGCCCTTCCGCTGCCGGATTCCGGGTTCCGGCCGGCGCTCGCGGTCGCCGCCGGGGCGCAGGCGCGCCCTTCCACCGCCCGCCCGCGCCCCTATATTGGCCCCATGCGAGCGACATATCCCCCCGCCGCGCGGCCCGGAGCCCGCGCATGACCGGCGACTTCCAGACCGAGCGGCTGGTCTATCTCACCGTGCTGGGCACGGTGCTGATCTCCTATTTCCTGCTCAGCCAGCGGGTCAACATCTCGACCATGCTGCGCCATCTGATCCTCTGGGGGCTGATCATCACCGGGGTCGCCGCCGCCTATGGGCTGGTCATGCAGACCGGCACCTTCTCGACGCATCTTCAGCAGACCACGGGCGAGGCGGTGGAGTTGCAGCGCGCCCGCGACGGCCATTTCCATCTCGAGGCCGAGGTGACCGGACCCGAGGGCGGCGAGCCGCAGCGGATCCGCTTCATCGTCGACACCGGCGCCACCGAACTGGTGCTGTCGCGCGCCGATGCCGAGCGGCTGGGCTACCGGATGGAGGACCTGGCCTTCCTCGGCACGGCGCGCACCGCCAACGGCCTCGTGCGCACGGCGCTGGTGCGGCTCGCCAGCGTCCGCGTCGGCGAGCGCGAGGACCGCGGCGTGCGCGCGCTGGTCAATGCCGGCGAGCTCGAGGTCTCGCTCCTCGGCATGGGCTATCTCGACCGTTTCGCGCGCATCGAGATGACCCGCGACCGGCTGCGGCTGGAATACTGACCGCTCAGGCGGTCCGGGCCAGGGCCGGGACGGCCTGCCTGCATCCGGCGAGTTGCGCCTTGCGCGCGCCGTCGCCCATGTCCAGAAGCGCCTCCAGCCCGTCGTTGCACTCGACCAGATCGCTCAGCTTCAGCGGGTCGAGAGTGGCGTAGAACGCCTCGACCGCGCGCCGCAGATGCGGGCCGATCCGGCAGACGCCCGTCAGCGGGCAGCTCGACTTGTCGGTGAAGCACTCCATGAACGGCAGATCCGCCTCGAAGGTGCGGAACACGGCGCCGACGCTGATCTCCCGGGCCGGCCGGGCGAGGATGAAGCCGCCATTGCGCCCGCGCAGCGTCCGGATCAGCCCGACCTGGCCCAGCTGGTTGACCACCTGCGCGAGGTGATTCTCCGAAGCATTGATCCGTTCGGCGACATCCGACTTGCGAACGATCGTGTCGGGATTGACCGCGCAGACCATGAGCGTGCGCAGCGCGAGATTGGTGCGAGTTGTCAGCCGCATATCGTGCGTCTCCCTCATTTCTTTCCCGCAGACTGCGCTTTTCCCGGGGCCTCGCCTTGATATCGATCAAATTCTGGCGGTCTTCGGCCAAAAAATCGGCATTCGAGTGCTGTTTTTCGCCCGGATCACGACATCGACGCCCTTGATCCAGATCAAGGAAAACACATGCCGATAACTCTATCTGATCGCCGACTGCCGGGATTTCCGGCGAAGGAGGATTGCATGACCCACTCTCTCGACCTGTCAACGACGCGGCGCGGCTTTCTCGGCCTCGCCGCCGGTGGTGCGGCGCTGGGGGCGCTGGCCGGTCCGGCGCGGGCGCAGCGGGTGCGCAGCTCGGCGCGCATCGTGATCCTCGGTGCCGGGGCGGGTGGCGCCGGCATGGCCAACCGGCTCGCCGCGCGGCTCGACGGCGCGCAGATCACCGTCGTCGACGGGCGGGCGCAGCACTGGTACCAGCCCGGTTTCACGCTCATCGCCTCGGGGCTACGGCCGGCGAGCTACGCGATCAGCGGTACCGGCGACTGGCTGCCCTCGGGCGTGCGCTGGGTGCAGGACTACGCCGCCGAGATCGATCCCGAGGCCAACCGCGTCACCACCCTGGGCGGCGAGCGGCTGGATTACGACTACCTGATCGTGGCGACGGGCCTCACGCTCGACTGGGACGCGATCGAGGGCTTCTCGCTCGACCTCGTCGGCCCCGAACACGGCGTCAGCGCGCATTACGCGAGCCCCGAATACGCGGTGAAGAGCTGGCACGCGCTCGACCGCTTCACCGATCGCGGCGGCGTGGGGCTCTTCGGCCGGCCGGCGACCGAGATGAAATGCGCCGGGGCGCCGGTCAAGATCATGCTGATCGCCGAGGACATCGCCACGCGCAAGGGCAACCGCGACCGCTGCGAGTTCATCTACAACGCGCAGGCGCAGAACCTCTTCGGCGTCCCGGTGATCCATCACCGCGTCCGCCAGATCATGGACGAACGCGCCATCGAGTACTGCTACCAGCACGTGCTCAAGTCGGTCGATCCGGGCCGCAAGGTGGCGACCTACACGACGCCCGAGGGCGAGGAGGAGAAACCCTACGACTTCATCAATGTCGTGCCGCCGCAGCGCGCGCCGCAGGCGGTGCGCGACTCGGGGCTGAGCTGGGCCGACCGCTGGACCGACCAGGGCTGGATCGAGGTGGACATGGCGACGCTGCGCCACGCGCGCTATTCCAATGTCTTCGGCATCGGCGACATCAACGGCGTGCCCAAGGGCAAGACCGCGGCGAGCGTGAAGTTCCACCTGCCGGTGGTCGAGGATCACCTGATCGCCGAGCTGCAGGGCCGCGAGGGGACGCGCAGCTTCAACGGCTACACCTCCTGCCCGCTGATCACCCGCATCGGCCGGGCGATGCTGGTCGAGTTCGACTACAACGACAACCTCACCCCCTCGTTCCCCGGCATCGTCGCGCCGCTCGAGGAGCTGTGGATCTCCTGGCTGATGAAGGAGATCGCGCTCAAGCCCACCTACAACGCCATGCTGCGCGGCCTGGCCTGAGGAGAGAGAGATGGAAGAATTCAGCCTGCGAACCCTTCTGGCCGTGTTCGAGGAAATGTTCGGCGCCTGGCTCTTCTGGGCGCTGGTGGCCGTCGCCGTGGTCTTCACCCTTGCCTGGCTCTACGTGCTGATCCGCGACCGGTCGCTGTCGTTCCGCAAGTATCTGGTGGCGCAGATCTCGATGCCCTTCGGCGCGGTGGCGGCGGTGGCCTTCGTGCTGTGGGTCACGAACTCGCGGCTGCGCGATATCGGCGGGCCGATCGACTGGCTCGTGCTTCTCGGTGTCGCCGCTCTCGGCGCGGTCGGGCTGTCGATCGTCGTCTACGTGCTCCAGTCGCTGGGGCGCGGAGCGCCGCCGTCGCAGAGCTGACCGCGCGACACCTGTCGCGGGAAACCGGTCCTTCGCGGCCGGTTTCCTGCTTTACAAAGCCTAGCGTTTCTGTCAGAAAAGCCCCGGCGACCGGGATCAGGTCGTCGAACGGTTGCGAAGGCGCGGCATGATCGTCTGTCACTGCATGGGTATCGCCGATCACGAGATCCGGTCCGCCATCGACTGGATGCGCGCCGCCGACCCCGACACGATCATCACCCCGCGCAAGGTCTATCGCGCGCTCGGCAAGACCGCCGATTGCGGCGGCTGCCTGCCGCTCTTCCTTGACACGATGCGCCGATGTGACAGTTTCCCGGTTGCAACAACCGAACGGGCCGGGTTTCCGGTCCCGATACTGCGCGGTGTGAAAGGAAGGACGGAATGAACGGCGACGCCAAGGTCATCGAGTATCTCAACGCGGCGCTGCGGTCCGAACTGACCGCTGTCAGCCAGTACTGGCTGCATTACCGGCTGCAGGAGGACTGGGGCTACGGGCATCTGGCGGCGAAAAGCCGTGCCGAATCGATCGAGGAGATGCACCACGCCGACAAGCTGATCGAGCGGATCATCTTTCTCGAGGGCCATCCCAACCTGCAGAAGCTCGACCCACTGCGTATCGGTCAGAACCTGCGCGAGACGCTGGAATGCGACCTCGCCGCCGAGCACGACGCGCGCAACCTCTATATCGAGGCGCGCCAGCACTGCGAGAAGGTCGCCGACTATGTCAGCAAGGACCTGTTCGAGGAACTCATCGCCGACGAGGAAGGCCATATCGACTTCCTCGAGACCCAGCTCGACCTGATGGAGAAGCTCGGCGAGGAGAAATACGGGCTCCTGAACGCCCGGCCCGCCAACGAAGCCGAGTAGCCCTATTCCAGCGCCGCCTGCCGCTTCTTCGGCAGCTTTTCGCGGATCAGCCGGTAGGACGTGACGACGCGGTCGCGCAACTCGTCATCCTCGACCCGGTCCCACGGGATCAGGACCCAGGAGCGATGCAGGTAGGGCGCCCGCTCGGCGCGGCCGAGGTCGACCAGCAGTTGCGCGCTCTCGACATCGGCGCATTTGACCGAGACGCCGGTATTCATCGTGCCGATCAGCGCGAAGAGCTTGCCGCCGACCTTCCAGGCGTCATGCCCGCC
>SLPP01000265.1 GCA_007131945.1 Paracoccaceae bacterium
CGATCCGGACCCGCTGGCGCTGGACCGGCTTCGACGGGGACGCGCTGCGCTTCGAGACGCCGGACGGGCAGAAACACGTGGCCGCTGTGCGCACCGTCCTTGCGCTGGGCGGGGCAAGCTGGGCGCGGCTCGGCTCGGACGGGGCTTGGGCGCCAATCCTCGCCGGGCGCGGCGTCGCGCTGGCGCCGTTCACCGCCTCGAATGTCGGCCATCACGTCGCCTGGTCGGAGCACATGCGCGCGCATTTCGGCGCGCCGGTGAAATCGCTCGCGCTGCAGGCCGGCGCGATGCGCCTGCGCGGCGAGATCGTGATCTCGCAAAGGGGGATCGAGGGCGGCGGCCTCTACGCGCTCGCCCGCCCGCTGCGCGAGGGCGCGCCGCTGACGCTCGACCTCTTTCCCGACTGGAGCGTGGAACGCGTCGCCGGGCGTCTCGCCGCGCGACCGCGCCGCGAAAGCGCATCGAACCGCCTGCGCAAGGCGCTGGGGCTGCGGGGCGCGCGGCTGGCGCTGGTGCGGGAATGGCTGCGCCCGCTGCCCGCCGACCCGGGCACGCTCGCCGCGCGGCTCAAGGCGCTGCCGGTGCCGCTCGGCCCGCCGCGGCCGCTCGACGAGGCGATCTCGACCGCCGGCGGCATCCGGCGCGAGGCGCTCGATGCCGGCCTGATGCTGCGCGCGCTCCCCGGCGCCTTCGCCGCGGGCGAGATGCTCGACTGGGACGCGCCTACCGGCGGCTACCTGCTCACCGCCTGCCTCGCCACCGGCCGCCGGGCCGGCCGCGCCGCCGCCGCCTGGACACCTAACATGCGCGAAAAGTTTCGTTACGGTTAATGGCGCGAAATCGTTGTTTTAAATCATAAGCTTGCTGAAGCGCACAATATTGTGCACCCTGCGCATTCGGACGGGATCAGCGGACAGCCCCGGCCAATCCGGCCAGCGTCTCGGCGATCGACGGCAGGTCCGGGTACCGGTCGAAGGCGCGGTCATGCGGGATCGCCTCCACCGGCGACTTCCGGTAACCCGGCGTGAAGAGCGCGAAGGGCACCGTCGCCGCCCGCGCCGTCGCCGCATCCACCTCGCTGTCGCCGACATAGACCACCGGACCCGGCCCCAGCCGCTCGATCACCGCCCTCAGCGGCGCCGGGTCGGGCTTGATTACCGGCAGCGAATCGCCGCCGACCACCGCGTCGAACACCCCCTCCCAGCCCAGATGCGCCAGCACCGCCCGCGCCGGCGCGACCGGCTTGTTGGTGCACAGCCCCAGCCGCCAGCCCGCGCCGCGCAGCACCGCAAGCGTCTCGGGCACGTCGGGATAGGGCCGGGTCCGGTCATGGGACATCTCGTAGATCTCGAGGAAGCGCGCCAGCATCCGCGCGTGCCGCGCGGGTTCGGACTGCCCGGCGGTCGCCTGTTCCAGCCGCGCGATGTAGACCGCCGAGCCGTTGCCGATGAAGCCGCGGCTCTGATCGGCCGTCACCGGCGGCAGCCCCTCGGCGGCCAGCGCGGCATTGGCCGCGGCGTGGATGTCGGGCGCGCTGTCGATCAGCGTTCCGTCGAGGTCGAAGACCAGGTTCATCGCGCCTGGGCGTGGTATTCCGGGTTCGGCTCCATCCCTACGGCTGAAGCGACGCGGTTCGACATGTTGAAGAAGCCGGTGACCGCGGCGATGTCGAAGATGTCGCGATCGGTGAAGCCCTCGGCGCGCAGCGCGTTGCGGTCGTCCTCGGTGATCTCGGCGCTCGCCTTCGTCGCCTTCTCGACGAAGGCGAGCATCACCTTCTGCCGATGCGTGATCTTCGCCACGCGCCAGTTCATGACCATCGCCTCGCCCAGCGCCGGGTCGCCCGAGATCGCTCGCACCGCGGCGCCGTGGGCAACCTGGCAGTACCAGCAGCGATTGATCGACGAGACGACGACCGCGATCATCTCGCGCTCGAGCTTGGTCAGGCCCGAGGGCGCCAGCATCAGGTCGTTGTACATCGCCGTGAAGGCATCGAGCTTGGCGATGTCGAAGGCATAGGCGCGCAGGACATTGGGAACGAGGCCGAGCTTCTCCTGGCAGATCTCGAAATAGCGCGCGGTCGCCTCGGGCAGCGGATCGACCTGCGGCAGGTTCAGGGCGGTGGGCTCTGTCATGGCGTGTCCTCGGGGGCCTCTCGGTAATGGTAGCCGCCAGCCTCTTCCATGCCCAGCCCGCTGTAAAGTCCGCGCGCGGCGATGTTGCGCCGGGTGACAGCGAGCGCGAACCAGGCAGCGCCCTGTGCCCGCGCCCAGTCCGCCATGCCGCGCACCATGTAGCGCGCGACGCCCTGTCGGCGGAACGAGGGCTCGATCTCGAGCGCGTGCAGCATCGCCACCTCTTCGTCGAGCGCGCAGAAACCGACCCCGGCGGCGCGGTTCTGGAAACGCGCGATGAAGGCCGTGCGCGGCTCGGGCGCGCGCGCCATGACCGCCAGTCGCTCGGGCCCGATCCCGGCATCGCGCCAGATCTGCCTCTGCAGGGCGAGCGGCGGCCAGCACTGGAAAAGCGAGGAGGGCCGTGGCGTTTCGGCGATCGCGTCGATGGGGGCGGCGTAGAAGACCGTCGGGTCGACCGGGGCGTAACCTCTGGCGTCGAGCGCCGCGTCGAGCGCCTCGTCCCCCTCGCGGATCATGAAGAGCGGCCGCGCGCCGCGCGCGCGCAAGGTCGCCTCGGCGGCGGCAAGCGCCTCCTCCGACAA
Source organism: Paracoccaceae bacterium (assembly GCA_007131945.1). Lineage (GTDB taxonomy): Bacteria > Pseudomonadota > Alphaproteobacteria > Rhodobacterales > Rhodobacteraceae > Pararhodobacter. Next base: position 2,720 of record SLPP01000265.1, read on the forward strand.
CTTCCCGTCGAGCATCGACGCGCTGACCCGCTTGCCGCCGCCGGCCCCGTCGCGCAGCGTGAACGGGCCACAGGCCGCGCGCGCCGCCGGCGGCCAGGTCGCCTCCAGCGCCGCGTGCAGCCGGGCGGGCGACAGCGTCATCCGTCGCGACCCACCAGCCGCGACAGCTCGACCATTGCCGCGTCCAGCCGGCCGGCATCGGTACCGCGCACCACGATCTGCGTTCCGTGCGCGCCATTGCGCAGATAGGGGTAGGAGCCGAAGCTGAGGTCGGGGAACTTCTGCGCCAGCGCGCCCAGCGGCGTCGCGATATCGCCCTCGCCGCGGCCGACATCGATCATCTGGCTCAGGAGCGGCACGCCCCCGGCGATCCGCGACAGGACGCTCGCCAGCATCGCCTGGAAGATCGCCGGCACGCCGGCCATCACATGCACGTTGCCGAGGCTGAAGCCCGGCGCGGCCGAGACCGGGTTCTCGATCAGGTCGGCGCCATCGGGGATGCGGGCCATGCGCAACCGCGCGGGGTTCAGCTCCAGCCCGGTGCGCGCGTAATGCGCGGCCAGCAGTGCCCGGGCGTCGTCGCGTATGCCGATCGGTACGCCGAAGGCCGCGGCGACGGCGTCGGCGGTGATGTCGTCATGCGTCGGCCCGATTCCGCCCGAGGTGAAGAGGTGGTCGTTCTCGGCGCGCAGCCCGTTGACCGCCGCGACGATCCGGTCATGCACATCCGGCACGATCCGCACCTCGCGCAGCCGGATCCCGCGCCCGATCAGCTCGCCTGCGAGATGGTGCATGTTGGCGTCCCGCGTCCGGCCCGAGAGGATCTCGTCGCCGATAACGAGCATCGCGGCGGTGGGGTTGGTCATCGCGGGTTCCGTTGCTTCGATCTGCCGCCGTTTCCTAGCAGGGGCGCGGGGGCTTTCCAATTCCCCCCCTCTGGCAATCGTGGATATGCGGCGCTATCTAGGGCGCAAAGAGGCTTGAGGTGTACGAAAAGGGCGGTCGCATAACGCGCGAAGGGATTCGCATCCACGAACCGGGCGATTTCGCCGGGATGCATGTGGCTGGCCGGGTGGTGGCAAGGATCCTCGACGACATTGCCGAACATGTCTTTCCCGGCCAGACCACGGCCGAGATCGACCGCATCATCACCGCGATGGTCGCCGCGCACGGCGCCACCTCGGCGACGATCGGCTATCGCGGCTACCAGCATGCCAGCTGCATCAGCGTCAACCACGTCGTCTGCCACGGCATCCCCGGCGCCAAGGCGCTGAAGGACGGCGACATCCTCAACATCGACGTGACCGTGATCGTCGACGGCTGGTTCGGCGACAGCTCGCGCATGTATGTCGCTGGCAATCTCAGCCGCAAGGCCGAGCGGCTGATCCAGGTCACGCATGACGCGCTGATGAAGGGGATAGAGGCGGTTCGGCCGGGCAACACCTTCGGCGACATCGGCCACGCGATCCAGGCTTTCGTCGAGGCGCACCGCATGTCGGTGGTGCGCGATTTCTGCGGCCACGGGCTTGGGCGGGTCTTCCACGCGCCGCCGAACGTGCTGCATTACGGCCGCCCCGGCCGCGAGGCGGTGCTGGAGGAAGGCATGTTCTTCACCATCGAGCCGATGGTGAATCTCGGCCGGCCCGAGACGAAGGTGCTGGCCGACGACTGGACCGCGGTGACCCGCGACAAGTCGCTCTCGGCCCAATTCGAACACTCCGTCGGCGTGACCGCCAACGGGGCCGATGTTTTCACGCTGTCGCCGGCAGGAAAGTTCCACCCTACCTGGGGTTGAATTCCGCGCGCAAAGCCGGCTGAAATCAGACCCGCCCCCGGCCGGAAACCGGACTTTCCTCCAGCACGTAATTGAGCGCGGCGCCGAGCAGCACCGCGTAGGCGGAAATGTAGAACCAGAGCATGAGCACGATAACCGCCCCGATCGAGCCATAGATTTCGTTGAAATCTCCGAAATGGGACAGGTATAACGTGAAACCCAGCGAGGCCCCCGCCCAGAGCCCCAGCGCCAGAAACAATCCCGGTGACAGGAAAGCACTGCGCGCGGTGTCCGGCCGGTTCGGGCCGTAGCGGTAGAAAATGCCGAGGCCGACGACCAGGACCACGACCGAGATCGCCCAGCGCAGGACCTCGACGACGAAGGGAAACCAGCTGCCAGCCGGGATGAAGGGCGTCAGCAGCGCCAGGGTCAGCGGCGCGACCAGCATCGCGAAAAGCGCCGTCACGCCGACCCCGATCAGCACCGCCGTCAGGGAAAGCGCCATGGCAAGGCTCCAGAACCCGCCGCGCGGATCGCCGCCATAGATCGCGTTGACGCCCTGGATCAACGCATCGACACCCAGCCGCGCCGCCCAGGCGGCCGCGAGAAGCGAGATCAGCGAGGTCAGGCCGAGCGTCGAACTGGCCGCGCCGAGCAGCTTTCCCACCTGCTCCTCGATCAGCGCATAGGCGTCTTCGGGAAGGAATTCCGACGCGACCTCAAGCGCTTCCTCGACAACCACAGGGTCGGCCCAGAACGCGATCAGGCCGATCACCGCAGCGAGCGCGGGAAAGACGGCGAGCATGGCGAAGAACGCAACGCCGGCAGCCATCATGCCGAGCCGGCGTTCGCCCATCAGTTGCCAGATGGCCAGTCCCGCAGAAAGAACCCGCGGCACCGGTCAGATGGCGAGGTCGTCCAGGCTCTTGCCCTTGGCCAGCGCCTCTTCCAGCCAGCGCGGCCGCCGCCCGCGCCCGGTCCAGGTCTGCGCCGGATCGTCGGGATTGGCGTATTTCGGCTTGGCCGGCTTGCGGGTGCGCCGTTTCACAAGGTCCGACAGGTCGGCGGGATTGAGCCCGCGCTCGCGGGCAAAGGCCTCGACCTCGGCGAGCGCCTTTTTCTTTTCGCGATCCTTGAAATTCTTGATCTCGTTCGCAACGTCCTTTTGCAGCTTTTTCAGCTCGTCCAAAGACAGCTTTTCCAGGTCGATCATTCACGCTCTCCGCTTCCGGTTTCGACCGGAAATAAATCGAAAGACTGCACCGCGCAATAAAAATTCGCGAGCGAAAGGAATCATTCGCGGTTTCTCGCCCGCGTTTCTCGCCAGATCATGTAGATTCCCGATCCGACGATCAACAGAATGCCGGTCCAGGACATCCCGTCGGGCAATTCGGAAAAGACCACGAAACCCCAGAAGATCGCCATCGGCATGGCGACGTATTCCAGCGGCGCGATCAGGGCGGCCTCGCATATGCGATATGCCTGGGAAATTAGGAAGCCGCCGATGGCACTGCCCAGCCCGGTCAGCAGGAAGAGCAGGGCATCCGCCGGATCGGGCCAGACCCAGGCGCGCAGCAGGAAGGAAAGCGAGGCATGCGTGCCGGCATCGAAGCGGCCATCGCCGATGCCGAGCCCGACGAGGACGCTGAAGACGAGGAAGGCCAGCTGCATGTAGACCGCCATCGTCGCCGCGCTGTCGGTGGCACCCAGCCGGCGGGTCAGCATGTGCAGCGCGGCATAGCAGGTCGCGGCGAGGAGCGGCAGCAGCGCCACCGGCGTGAAGGCCTCCGTTCCAGGCCGGATCATGATCAGGACGCCCAGGAACCCCACCCCGATCGCCGCCCAGCGGCGCGGGCCGACCGTCTCGGACAGGAAGATAACCGAGAAGACCGCGATCACCATCGGGCTGATGAAGAAGATCGCGGTCGCATCGGCGATCGGCATCGCGGCGAGGGCGAGGAAGAAGGCCATGTTCGCGCCCAGAAGGAAACAGCCGCGCAGCAGGTGAATCACCGGGCGGCGCGTGCGCAACTGCGCCAGCCCGCCGGTGAACGGGATCACCAGCCCGACCAGCAGACCCAGCGCGACGAAGGCGCGAATCAGCGTCACCTGGTGGAGCGGATAGCTGCCGGACAGCGACTTGACCGCCATGTCGCCCAGCGTGAAGGCGGCGGCGGCGCCCACGGCGCAGAGCGCGCCGAGAGTCGCCGCGGAGAGCGCCGGGCGGGAAGTCGGCTTCGGACGATGGATGCGCGCGGAGTCTTTCACAGGTGCAATGAACACCCTGCCCCCGCCGCCCGCAAGCCCGCGCGTCGGTCAGTCGCCGAGCGTGCAGCAGCCCGAGAGCCCGGTCGTGTCGCCACGCCAGTAGACCTGACCCTCGAGCCCGTAGAGCCGGTCGCTCATCCCGTCCGAACAGGCCGCGTTCTCGCGAATCACCACCATCCCCTCGCGCATGCCCGAAAAGGGCACCGCCAGCGTCGGCGGGAAGGCCGTGGTCGGCAGGGCGCCGGCATCGGCGACCAGCTCGAAGCCGCCGTGATCCGGCTCGTGAACCTCGATCCGGTGTGTCGGCAGGAAGATCGGCATCGACCAGAAGGGCTCGGTCCCGAAGCAGCGCAGCGACGTCTCGCCGTCGCGCCAGGTCTCCGGCCCCTGCCGCGCCAGGTGGCGCAGCGCGACCCAGCCGACCCCCTCGCCGGCATTGATCCGCCCCCAGCGACCGCTTTCGGAAAGCGCCGTCACCTCGATCCCGGTGGCGTCATGCGCGAGCCCGCCGATGACCGCGAACCCGATGCCGGGCCCGGTTCGGATGTTCAGCCGATCGTCGGCCGCGACACCGGTGACGGCGTGGAGCGCCGGCAGCGGTCCCGCAGCCGCCGGGGCGCCGGCGAGGCCGAGCAGGAAAACCGCGATCGTCAGGCGCATCATGTCACTCCCCGCTTGCTCGGACCCGGTGCCGGCCTCGGGCCGGGCGCGCGGCTTGCCTTCCGCGCCCGGCCGAAGGATAAACGCCGCCGCCGCCCTCGGGCAACCGGCAAGCACGCAAAGGAGCGCGGCATGCGCGAAGCCGAGTTCGAACGGATCGAGACCGCCTTGCGCGCCATCGCGCTCGAAGCCGGGGCGCTGATCATGCATGTCTACGACCGGGCGATTTCGACGGCGCGGACGAAGGACGATTCGAGCCCGGTGACCGAAGCCGACGAGGCCGCCGACGCGCTGATCGCCCGCCGCCTGGCCGAGGCCTTCCCCGACATCCTGGTCGTGACCGAGGAGCAGGCCGCGAGCCACGACCGCCGCGCCAGCCGCTTCTTCATCGTCGACCCGCTCGACGGAACCAAGGAATTCATCAGGCGCCGGGGCGATTTCACCGTCAACATCGCGCTTGTCGAGGACGGAACGCCGCTGCGCGGCGTCGTCTACGCACCGGCAAAGGGCCGGCTCTTCTATACCCGCGCCGACGGCGCCAGCGTCGAGGAAAGCGGCCCGTTCGGCGACCGGCCGGGCGCCCGGCACCCGATCCGCGTCGCCCGGCCCGACAACAACGCCCTGCGCGTCGTCGCCTCGAAATCCCACCGCGACGCGGCGACCGACGCCTATATCGCCCGCTACCGGGCCGCCGAGGCCAAGAGCGCCGGCTCCTCGCTCAAGTTCTGCCTGATCGCCGCCGGCGAGGCCGACCTCTATCCCCGGCTCGGCCGGACGATGGAATGGGATACCGCCGCCGGGCACGCCATCGTCCTCGGCGCCGGCGGAAAGGTCGTGCGGCTTGATGACCGGACGCCGCTCGCCTATGGTAAGGAAGGGTACGAGAATCCCTTTTTCCTTGCTTTCGCTCCCGGCGTCGTGCTGGCTTGAGCGAAGCGATTCCGCGGTGCCGGCCACGGCATTGCCATATCCGTGCCGCCTTTGGTGATCAGAAGATTTGCGGCGCGGCCGCGATAGTGATGTGACAAGGATTGGCAGGACAGCATGCGATACAAAGTGACCAAGGCAATTTTTCCCGTGGCGGGTCTGGGAACCCGCTTCCTTCCCGCCACCAAGTCGATCCCGAAGGAGATCCTTACGCTCGTCGACCGCCCCCTGATCCAGTATGCGATCGACGAGGCGCGGGCCGCGGGAATCACCGAATTCGTCTTCGTCACCTCCCGCGGCAAGAGCGCGCTCGAGGATTACTTTGACCGCGCGCCCGAACTCGAATCGGCGCTGAAGGAGAAGAACAAGAGCGAGCTCCTGACCTTGCTCGAAGCGACGAACATGGAAAGCGGCGCCATCGCCTATGTCCGCCAGAACCAGGCGCTGGGGTTGGGCCATGCCGTCTGGTGCGCCCGTCATCTGATCGGCGACGAGCCCTTCGCGGTTATCCTGCCCGACGACGTCATCACCGGCGAGGAGCCCTGCCTCAAGCAGATGGTCGAGGCCTATGCCGAGCTAGGCGGCAACATGGTCGCGGCGATGGAAGTGGCGACCGACAAGGCCTCGGCCTATGGCATTCTCGACGTGCCGCCCTCGGTCAGCCGCTGCCTGCCGGTGCGCGGCATGGTCGAGAAGCCCGCCGCCGGCACCGCGCCGTCGAACCTTGCCATCATCGGCCGCTACATCCTGACCCCGCAGGTGCTGCGCAATCTCGACGGCCAGCAGCGCGGCGCGGGCGGCGAGATCCAGCTTACCGACGCGATCGCGCAGGAGATCCGGAACTCGGACAATGTCCACGGCTACCGCTTCAGCGGGCAGCGCTTTGACTGCGGCTCGAAGGCGGGCTACCTGCAGGCGACGGTCGCCTTCGCCCTGTCGCGGCCCGACCTGCGCGACGAACTCGAAGCCTATCTGCAGGAGCTTCTCGCCACGCGGCAGGCCGCGCAGTAACCGGGCAGGCCGCGGCGCGAATCGCGCGCGAAGGGCTTGCAGCCTGCGGCGCGCGGGCGTTCACTCGCGCCATGGACTGGACGGCCGAAGGTCTTCTGCTGCAGACGCGCCCGCATGGCGAGAGCGCCGCGATCGTCACGGCGCTCACCGCCGAGCATGGCGTGCATGCGGGCGTCGTGCGCGGCGGGACCGGGCGGCGCATGGCGCCGGTGCTGCAGCCCGGCGCGCTCCTGCACCTGACCTGGCGGGCGCGCCTGCACGACCATCTCGGCACCTTCACGGCCGAGCCGGTGCGCGCCCATGCCGCGGCGCTGATGGCCGATCCCGACCGGCTGGCCGCGCTGAGTTCGGCCTGCGCGCTCGCCGCCTTCGCACTCCCCGAGCGCGAGCCGCAGCCGCGGCTCTATCCGGCGACGCTGGCGCTTTTCGACCGGATGGCGCGCGGCGCGCCCTGGTTCGGCGCCTATCTCGCCTGGGAGCGGCTGCTGCTCGAGGAGACGGGCTACGGGCTCGACCTGACCCGCTGCGCGCTCAGCGGCGCGACCGAGGGGCTGGCGCTGGTTTCGCCGCGCAGCGGCCGGGCGGTGACGGCAGAGGCCGCGGGCGGTTTCGCGCCGCGTCTTCTGCCCCTGCCGTCGCTGCTCGCCGACCCGGAAGCCGAGCCCGCCGATCCCCGCGCCGAGATGGCGCTGGGCCTCGAGACGACCGGGCATTTCCTAGCCCGTGTCCTGGCCCCGGCGCTGGGCGAGAGGCCGCTGCCCGAGGCCCGCGCCCGCCTTGCCGCCCGCTTCGTTCCGGAAGACGGTGCTCGCTGGCGAGCAAACCAGCAAGAGCATGATATAAAAAGAGAAAATGACAGGCGTTAACCGCATGGAAAGTATTTCCCGCGCCACTGGGGCAGCCGGGCGCGAAAGTTTCGTTGCGGTTAACGGGCGCGTTTTCCCACGTTATTTCAAGCGCTTGCCGGAGTGTCCAAATTTGGACGCCCCGGACCGGTGCGCGCTCAGATCGTCGCGTTGATCGCGCCGCCATCGAGCAGGATGTTCTGCCCGACGATGAAGCCCGCATGCTGGCTGCACAGGAAGGCGCACATCGCCCCGAACTCGGCCGGCGTGCCGTAGCGGCCGGCGGGGATGGTCGCCTCGCGGCGCCGGCGCGCCTCGGCGAGGTCGATCCCCTCGCGCTCGGCCACGCCGCCATCGAGCGCGGTGGCGCGGTCGGTGTCGTGGATGCCGGGCAGGAGGTTGTTGACGATCACCCCCTTGCCCGCCACCTGCCGCGCCATGCCGGCGACGAAGCCGGTAAGCCCGGTACGCGCGGTGTTCGAGAGCCCCAGCACCGGGATCGGCGCCTTGACCGAGCCCGAGGTGACGTTGACCACCCGCCCCCAGCCGCGGTCGATCATGCCGGGCACCAGCGCCTGCATCAGCGCGATCGGCGCCAGCATGTTGGCGTCGAAGGCGCGCAGGAAATCGTCGCGGCCCCAGTCGGTCCAGGCCCCCGGCGGCGGGCCGCCGGCATTGGTGACGAGGATGTCCACCGCGCCGGCCGCGTCCAGCACCTCGGCGCGGCCCGCCTCGCTGGTGATGTCGGCGGCGACCGGCGTCACCGGAACCCCATGCGCCGCCTCGAGCGCGCGCGCCGTTTCGGCCAGCGCCTCGGCGCCGCGGGCATTGATGACAAGCTCGACGCCCGCGCCGGCCAGCGCCTCGGCGCAGCCGCGCCCCAGCCCCCTGCTCGCCGCGCAGACCAGCGCGCGCCTTCCGCGAATTCCCAGGTCCATCCGCATTCTCCCGTTTTCCGCTCACTAACCGGAAGACGGGCCGGGCGCAATTGACGCATCCGGCGGTTGCAGCCTAGGATCGAAGTGCACGCAATCTCAGGATCCGGACCGATGCCCGTTGCACCGAGCGCCCTGCAGGCCCCGCGGGTCGGCGAACGCCTTGTCGGAGAAGGAAGATGAGGCCCAGCGCGATTCTCGCGGCGAGCGACCTGTCGCCGCGCTCGGCGCAGGTCGGCGGGCGCGCCGCGCGAATCGCGCAGCGCCTCGAGGCGCGCCTGATCGTCGCCCATGTCGCGCCTGCCGACCTGGTGGAACTGCCCGAGGAAGCGCCCAGGGTGCCGGTCGAGGCGGTCGCCGACGAAGGCGGCGGCGCGCTTGCCGAGGCGCCCTCCGGCCCGCTGCGCTCGCTGGGCCAGCGCCTGCTCGGCCGGCGGATGCGACGTGGGATCGACGGCCCCGCGCGGGCGCTCGACGCGGCCGCGCGCGGGCTCCTGCCGAAGCCCGAGTTGCGCCTGCTTGCCGGCGAACCCGCCGAGGAGCTGTCCCGGCTGGCGACGGACGAGGGCGCCGCGCTAATGGTTCTGGGCCTGCACCGCGAACGCCGCGTGCTGGATGTCCTGCGCCTGACGACGATGGAGCGGATCGTCCTTGCCGCCCCGGTCCCGGTGCTGATCGCCCATCGCGACGCCGGCCGGCCCTATCGACGGGTTCTGGCGCTGACCGATTTCTCGCCCGCCTCGGCGGCCGCCCTGCGCTTCGCCGCCCGCCTCGCGCCCGAGGCGGAGTTCCACGCGATCCACGCCCTGCAACTGCCGCTCGGGGCGCGGCTGGCGGCGCCGGATGCGGCGCCGGACGATTTCCTCACCCAGGCCGAGCAGATGCGCGCCGCCTTCCTTGCCGCGCCGGGCCTGCCGCGGCTGGCCGAGGCGCCCGAGATCGTGCCGGGCGGCGTGCACGAGGTCCTTGCCTACCGGCAGGTCGAACTCGACGCCGATCTGGTCTGCATCGGCACCCATTCCGGGCGCGACCCCGAGCAGTTGGGAAACTATGCGCGCGACCTGATGCGGGCGCCGCCGACCGATCTTCTGGTCGCGAAACCGGGGTGATCGCCGCGCCGGCCGCTCAATTTGAGCACGCCGTTCAACTTGTTGATCTCGATCGGGAATCCATGCGACGTTAACCGCATGGAAAGCTTTGTCCGGACGCCGCGGCGCCGGTCGGGGACGAGGCCGCGTGACCGGCGCGGGCCGCGATTGCGCCGCCGTCAGTTGCCGAGGATACCGCCCAGGATGTCGCGGATCGCGTCCTGCAGCCCGCCGCCGGACGCGCCGCCGCCGGCCCGCGGGCCGGGCGGGTCCCAGCCGCTGGGCGGGTCGAGTCGCGGCGGCTCGGGCACGATCATCGGCAAGGGCCGCGGCGGCTTGCCGGCATGGATGCGTTCCATCGTCTCGCGCCAGATCTCTGCCGGCAACCCGCCGCCGGTGACGCCGACGAGCGGCGAGTTGTCGTCGTTGCCCATCCAGACGCCGACAACGTAATCGGCGGTGAAGCCGAGGAACCAGGCGTCGCGCGCCGCCTGCGTGGTGCCGGTCTTGCCCGCCGCCTGTCGCCCGTCGGAAAGCCGCGCGCGCCGGCCGGTGCCATGGGGCGCCTCGATCACCTGGGTCATCATCCAGGTCAGTTTCGCCGCCGCCTCCTGCGAGATCACCCGCGTGCCGATCCCGCCGCCTATGCCCATCAGTGGCTCGTTGTCGGCGACCAGCCTGAGCGAGGTGAACCCGTAGGGCCGCACCGCACTGCCGCCGTTCAGGATCCCGGCATAGGCGGCGGTCATGTCGAGAAGCGTCGATTCGCTCGATCCCAGCGCCAGCGCCGGGCCCTCGGCCAGTTCCGCCTGCAGCCCGAAGGCATTGGCGGCGCGGCGCACCTCGTCGCGGCCCATCGCCTCGGATATCCGCACCGCGGGGATGTTCTGCGACCGGGCGAAGGCCTCGGTGAGCGTCATCATGCCGAGGAAATCGTTGGTGTAGTTGCGCGGGCTCCAGGCGCCGGAACCGGGGATGCGCATGGTCAGCGGCGCGTCCTCGACCATGTCGAAGGGCTCGTAGCCGACATCCATCGCCAGCGCATAGACGAAGGGCTTGAAGGCCGAGCCGGTCTGCCGGCGCGCCTGTGTGGCGCGGTTGAAGCCGCCGGGGACGTAGTTGCGCCCGCCGACCATCGCCCGCACCGCGCCGTCGGCCGACATCACCACGACCGCCGCCTCGGCCACCGAATCGGGGCGCACGCGCGAGGTGAAGACCTGGGCCAGCGCCTCTTCGGCGGCCCGCTGCAGGTCGGGGTCGAGCGTGGTCTGGATGATCACGTCCTCGGTCGTCTCGCGCGTGAGGTAGGCCGGGCCCGACTGCATCACCCAGTCGGCGAAGAAGCCCCCGGTGCGCGCCTCGGCGGTCTGCGAGAGCGTGGCCGGCCGCGCGCGGGCCTCGGCCGCCTGGGCCGTCGTCAGGTAGCCCTCGCGCTCCATCAGCCCGACGACGAGGTTCGCGCGCTCCTGCGCCCGGCGCAGGTTGCGCGTCGGCGCGTAGAGCGAGGGCGCCACCAGGAGCCCGGCGAGCATCGCCGCCTGCGGCGGGTCGACCTCGGCCGCCGAGCGCGAGAAATAGCGCTGCGCCGCGGCCTCGAAACCGCGCGAACCGGCGCCGAGGAAGGCACGGTTCATGTAGATCGTGAGGATCTCGTCCTTCGAGTAGCGCAGCTCCAGCGCGAAGGCGTAGGGCATCTCGCGGAGCTTGCGCCAGACCGTCCCGCGGCGGCAGTCGGCCTCGTAGGCGGCCTCGCTCTCCCACTCGGCGGGGTCGAAGGGCACGCCGAGGCAGAGCAGTTTCGCCACCTGCTGCGTGATGGTCGAGCCGCCATGCCCGGAGAACGGCCCGCGCCCGGCGGCGAGGTTGATCCGCACCGCGCCGATGATGCCGCGCGGCGAGATGCCGAAATGCCACCAGAAGCGGCGATCCTCGGTTGCCACGATGGCGTTCTTCAGATGCGGCGAGACGGTGTCGGTGGTGATCACGCCGCCGAAGCTCTCGCCGCGCCAGGCGAAGACCTCGCCATCGGCGTCGAGCATCGTGACCGAGCCGCGGGCGCGCCCGTCGAGGAGTTCCGACACGTCCGGCAGGCTGGCATAGAAATAGAGCGTCACCGCCGCGACGATCAGCGCGACAGCGGCGACCGCGCGCCAGACGACGCCCCAGACCACGCGCCAGATGAAGCCGAAGAAACCTACGATCGCGCGCGTGAGGAAGTTGCCGCGCCGCCCGTTGCGCCGCGCCGTGCCCCGGCCGGAAGCGGCACTGCCGCGCCCGTTGCCTGTGCGCCCGTTGCCGCCCCGGCCATTGCCGCCGCGCCCGCGCGGGGTGCCCGCGCGGCGCTCTGCCACCAGGGGAGGTCTGCGATTGCCCGTGCTGCCCATGCCTTCTCTGTGCCCGAACCGGCCTGCCTATCACCCGCACCATAGCCGTGGCAGCGGCCAAAGCGAAGCCCGCCCGCCGCCGGATGCAGCTTTCGTGAATGACCAATTCTTGGGCAGTGGTCAGAATTTGTGCGGAATAATGTCGAATCTGTCGGAATCCCCCTTGTCGACGGCGCGCCCGACCGTTGCTGCCGCCATCCCCTCGCGCCCTATCAGGAGCACGACGCCCGCGCGCCGGGCTCCATGAGCGAAGGGGAAGGATGTGAAATACATCATCGCAGCGATCAAGCCGTTCAAGCTGGAGGAGGTCCGCGAGGCGCTGACCGCCATCGGCGTGCGCGGCCTGATGGTGACCGAGGTGAAGGGCTTCGGCTCTCAGTCGGGTCACACGGAAATCTATCGCGGCGCCGAATACGCCGTGAATTTCGTGCCCAAGGTCAAGCTCGAGATCGCGGTCGGCGACGCGCTGGCCGAGCAGGTGGTCGAGACGATCCAGCGCACCGCGCGGACGAACAAGATCGGCGACGGCAAGATCTTCGTCGTCGATCTGGAACAGGCGGTGCGGGTGCGCACCGGCGAGATGAATGAAGATGCACTCTGATCAGGGGTTGACGCAGATGAAACTCAGAAACGCCCTACTCGCGGCCTCCGTGGCGCTGATGACGCCGCTGGCCGCCTTCGCGCAGGAGGCCGAGGAAGCCGCCGACCCGCTGGCCGAGATCGCCGCGGCGCTGGCGGCGAGCCAGGCCGAGACGATCTTCGTCTTCAACACGCTGCTGTTCGTCATCAGCGGCGTGCTGGTCTTCTGGATGGCCGCGGGTTTCGCCATGCTCGAGGCGGGCTTCGTGCGCTCGAAGAACGTCACGATGCAGCTGACGAAGAATATCGGCCTCTTCTCGATCGCGGCCTTCCTCTACTATCTCATCGGCTTCAACCTGATGTATCCGGGCGACGGCTGGATCATCGAGGGCTGGCTGGGCGCGTTCGGCCCGACCGTGCTGGAAGCCGTCGGGATCGGGGCCGACGAGGTCGACATCGAATACGCCTCGGTCGGGTCGGACTTCTTCTTCCAGCTGATGTTCTGCGCCACCACCGCCTCGATCGTCTCGGGCGCGCTGGCCGAGCGGATCAAGCTCAACAGCTTCCTCGTCTTCGTCGTCGTGCTGACGGCGCTGATCTACCCGATCCAGGCCTCCTGGACCTGGGGCGAGGGTTTCCTGGACGAGGCCGGCTTCCTCGACTTCGCCGGCTCGACCATCGTCCATTCGGTCGGCGGCTGGGCGGCGCTGGTGGGCGCCATCATCCTCGGGCCGCGCATCGGCAAGTACGCCAAGGACGGCAAGGTCAACCCGATCCCCGGTTCGAACCTCGCGCTGGCGACGCTCGGTGTGTTCATCCTGTGGATGGGCTGGTTCGGCTTCAACGGCGGCTCGGAACTGGCGCTGGGCACGGCCGATGCGGCGGCGAATGTCAGCCGGGTGCTGGCCAATACCAACGCCGCGGCCGCGGCCGGAGCGCTGGCGGCGCTGATCCTGACGCAGATCCTCTACAAGAAGACCGATCTCACGCTGGTCCTGAACGGCGCGCTGGGCGGGCTTGTCGCGATCACCGCCGAACCGCTGGAGCCCGGCCTCGGCCTTGCCTCGATGATCGGCGCGGTCGGCGGGATCATCGTCGTCTTCGCGGTGCCGATGCTCGACAAGATGAAGATCGACGACGTGGTCGGGGCCGTGCCGGTCCACCTCTTCGCCGGCATCTGGGGCACGCTCGCCGTGGTGCTCAGCAATGAGGAAGCGAGCCTGATGACCCAGCTCTACGGCATCGTCGTGATCGGCGCCTTCGTCATCGTCACCTCGGCCATCGTCTGGCTGGTGATCAAGGCGGCGATGGGCCTGCGGGTCGAGGCGGAGACCGAGGTTACCGGCCTCGACAAGACCGAACTCGGCATGGAGGCCTATCCCGAGTTCGCGCCGGGCAGCTGACGCCCGCTCCATGCCGACGAAGCCACGCCCCGGGCCGCGCGCCCGGGGCGTTCGCTTTCGCGGGCGGGGTTTCCTGCAAGCGTGTCCGCGCGCCTGGCATGGCGTCCGCATTCGGGCCCTGCGCCCTTGACCAGGCCGCCGGACGCGGTCCACATCTTGCGCGCGGAGATTGCGGCTCGGGCGTTTCCACCGCATTCGAGACACGACTTTCGGGGTGATGGAATGCCTGAACGCGTTTCACGCAGGGCGCGGATGACCACGGTGGCGGACACTTCCGGCGCCCCCGACTCCGGGCTGCGCCGATGAGGGATCTCGCGCGGCTCCTCCGCCCCCGTTCGATCGCCGTTCTCGGCAGCGGCTGGGCGGTCAACGTCATCGAGCAATGCCGGAAGATGGGCTTCGACGGCCCGGTCTGGCCGGTCCACCCGACCCGGCGAGAGATCGGCGGCATGCGCTCCTTCCGAGCGATCTCGGCGTTGCCCGAGGCGCCGGACGCGACCTTCATCGGCGTCAACCGGCACGCGACGCTGGCGGTGGTGGAAGAGCTCGCCGCGATCGGCGCCGGCGGCGCGGTCGCCTTCGCCTCGGGCTGGTCGGAGGCCGGCGCGGCCGATCTGCAGGCGCGGCTCGTCGCCGCGGCGGGCGACATGCCGGTTCTGGGGCCCAACTGCTACGGGCTGATCAACTATCTCGATGGCGCGCTGCTCTGGCCCGACCAGCATGGCGGGCGGCGGGTGGGCCGGGGCGTCGCGATCCTCAGCCAGTCCTCGAACATCGCGATCAACCTGACGATGCAGGCGCGCGGCCTGCCTGTTGCCTATGTCGCCTGCCTCGGCAACGCGGCGCAGACCGGGCTGGTCGCGCTTGCCGACGCGCTTCTCGCCGACGAGCGGGTGACGGCGCTGGGGCTCTATGTCGAGGGGATCGCGGATGCGCCGGCGCTGGCGGCGCTCGCCGAGGCGGCGCGCGATTCCGGCAAGGGCATCGTCGCCATCAAGGCGGGCCGGAGCGAGGCCGCGCGCAGCGCCGCGGCCTCGCATACCGCGGCGCTGGCGGGCGAGGGGGTCGTCTCCTCGGCGTTCCTCGCCCAGGCCGGCATCGCCGAGGTCGCCAGCCTGTCGGAACTGGTCGAGACGCTGAAGATCCTCCATGTCCATGGTCCCGGCCTTGGCCGGCGGCTTGCTTCGCTTTCCTGCTCGGGCGGCGAGGCCGGGCTCGTCGCCGATCTGGCCGCGCCGCTCGATCTCGATTTCCCGCCGCCGACCGCGGCGCAGCGCGCGGCGCTTTCCGCGACGCTCGGCCCGCTCGTCGCCATCGCCAACCCGCTCGACTACCACACCTTCATCTGGGGCGACCTGCCGCGCACGACCGAGGTCTTCACGACCATGCTCGCGGGTTACGATGCGGGGGTCTTCGTCATCGACCCGCCGCGCCCGGACCGCTGCGATCCGTCGAGCTTCGCCCCCGCGCTGGCCGCGATCGAGGCGGCGCAGGCCGCGACCGGCAAGCCCGCCTTCCCCGTCGCCTCGCTGCCCGAGAATTTCGACGAGGACCGCGCCGTCGCGCTGATCGAGCGCGGCATCGCGCCGCTGTTGGGGCTGGAGACCGCACTCGCCGCGATCCGTGCCGCGCAGACGCTTCCGGCGCGCCCGGAATGGCGCCCCTGGCCAGCCGCCGTCCCGCGCCCGCGGCGCCTGCTCGACGAGGCGGCGTCCAAGGCCCGGCTGGCGGCGGCGGGCATCGCCGTGCCCCGAGGGTTGAGCGCGGCCACGCTGGCGGAACTCACCCCGCTTGCCGCGGATCTGACCGCGCCGATCGCGCTGAAGGGGCTCGGCTTCGCGCACAAGTCCGAGGCGGGCGCGGTGCGGCTGGGGCTCGATTCGCTCTGCGGTCAGGCGGAGATGCCGGGCGCGACCGGCTACCTGGCCGAGGAGATGGTGACCGGCGTGCTGGCAGAGCTGCTGATCGGTTTGCGGCGCGATCCGGTCTACGGCGCCAGCGTGACGCTGGGCTTCGGCGGGGTGACGGCGGAGCTGCTGGGCGATACGGTGACGCTCGTGGCGCCCGTGACCGGCAATGAAATCAGGCAGGGCCTGCGCCGGCTGCGGCTCTGGCCGCTGCTCGATGGTTATCGCGGGCGACCACGCGTCGATCTGGCGGCCGTCATCGCGGCAACCCTCGCGCTGCAGGCGCTGCTGGCGTCGGACCCGGCGGTCGAGGAGATCGAAATCAACCCGCTGATGGTGCGCGCCGACGGCGCGGTGGCGGCGGATGCAGTGATCTGGGAGGCAGCGACATGATGCGGATGCGAAGCGACGGACCGGTCAGGACTCGCCGCGAGGGGGCGATACTCGAGGTCACGCTCGACCGGCCGAAGGCGAACGCGATCGACCTGAAGACCAGCCGGGTGATGGGCGAGGTCTTCCGCGACTTCCGCGACGACGACGGCCTGCGCGTGGCCATCCTGCGCGCGGCGGGCGAGAAGTTCTTCTGCCCGGGCTGGGATCTCAAGGCCGCGGCCGAGGGCGACGCGGTCGACGGCGATTACGGCGTCGGCGGCTTTGGAGGGCTGCAGGAACTGCCGCAGATGAACAAGCCGGTGATCGCGGCGGTGCAGGGCATTGCCTGCGGCGGCGGGCTGGAACTGGCGCTGTCGTGCGACCTGATTCTCGCCTCGGAAACCGCCACATTCGCCCTGCCCGAGATCCGCTCGGGCACCGTCGCCGACGCCGCCTCGATCAAGCTGCCCAAGCGCATTCCCTATCACGTGGCGATGGACCTGCTGCTGACCGGCCGCTGGTTCGACGCCGCCGAGGCGCTGCGCTGGGGGCTGGTGAAGGAAGTCTGCACGCCCGAGGAGCTCCTGCCGAAGGCCTGGGAGCTGGCGCGGCTCCTCGAATCGGGCCCGCCGCTGGTCTATGCCGCGATCAAGGAGATCGTGCGCGAGGCCGAGGACATGCGCTTCCAGGACGCGCTCAACCGGATCACCAAGCGCCAGTTCGCCACCGTTGACCGGCTCTATGCCTCCGAGGACCAGCTCGAGGGCGCGCGCGCCTTCGCCGAGAAGCGCGATCCTGTCTGGAAGGGCCGTTGACCCGTGCTTCCGTCCGGCGCCCGGAGACAAGCCGGCACGATCGACGCGGATGGGCTGGACAGGCGGTCGGGCACCGTTATATCCGGTCGAACGGCGCGGGCAGGATACCGGCATGAGCGAAGCATCGAAGGACCGGATCTGGTCCCGGAACGAGATCGAAAGCCCCTGCGTGAAGATCTGCGTCGTCCATCCCGAGGCGCGGATCTGCACCGGTTGCCACCGCACCATCGACGAGATCACCGGCTGGACGCGGATGAGCGCGGAGGAACGCCGCGCGGTCATGGACGATCTTCCATCGCGCGCCGGCCTTCTCAGACAACGCCGCGGCGGGCGCGCGGCCCGTCTGGGCCGCAGGAACGAATGAGCGCGCCGACACCCGCCGCCTGACCGCCGGCTTGCGCCCCGGGCCCGAGCGGAGATAGACCGACCGGCGACGGGCCGGCAGGCCACAACCCGGGCGGGACATGCGCTGTTTCAAGACCTACGACATCCGCGGCAGGCTGGGGACCGATCTCGACGCCGGCATCATGGCCCGGATCGGGCGCGGCTTCGCGCGGGTGATGCGCGCGCGCCGGGTGGTGCTGGGCCATGATGCGCGCGCCTCCTCGCCCGACCTCGCCGAGGCGCTTGCCGGGGCCCTGGTCGCCGAGGGCTGCGAGGTCCTCGAGCTTGGCCTATGCGGCACCGAGGAGGTCTATTTCGCCACCGCGCATCTGCAGGCCTGCGGCGGGCTCTGCGTCACCGCCTCGCACAACCCGATCGAGGATAACGGGCTGAAGCTGGTGGGCCGCGGCGCCGCCCCGCTCGACCCCGAGGGCGAGCTGGCGGCGATCCGGCGGCTGGTCGAGGCCGATGCCTTCGGCCCCGGCCAGCGCGATGGGGCAAGGCGGCGGGTCGCGGCCGATGCCCGCGCCGCCTATGTCGAGCGCATCCTTTCCTTCGTCGCGATCGACGAGCTGCGCCCGCTGCGGATCCTGGTCAACGCGGGCAATGGCGCGGCCGGCCCGACCTTCGACGCGATCGCCGCCGCGCTGGCCGGGCGCGGGGCGCCGCTGACCTTCGAACGAATGAACCACGCGCCGGACCCGTCCTTCCCGAACGGCATTCCCAATCCGCTCCTCGAGGCGAACCGCGCCCCGACCGCCGCGGCGACGCGCGCCCTGGGGGCCGATTTCGCCGTCGCCTGGGACGGTGATTTCGACCGTTGCTTCCTCTTCGATCGCGCCGGCTGCTTCGTCGAGGGCGAATACGTGGTCGCCCTGCTGGCCGAGGCCTTTCTCGCGCGCGATCCCGGCGCGACGATCGTGCATGACGGGCGCATCACCTGGGCGGTGCAGGACGCGGTCGCGCGGCATGGCGGGCGCGCGGCGCAGGCGCGCACGGGACATGTCTACTTCAAGGCGGCCTTGCGCGCGACCGGTGCCGTCTATGGCGGCGAGATGTCGGCGCATCACTATTTCCGCGGTTTCGCCTGCTGCGATTCGGGCATGATCCCGTGGCTGCTGGTCGCCGAACTGGTCAGCCGGACGCGCCGGCCGCTGGCCGATCTGGTGGCCGAGCTGCGCGCCGCGCATCCCTCCTCGGGCGAGATCAACTTCCGCCTGCCCGATCCCGGCGCGGCGATCACGCGGGTGCGCGCCGCCCATGCCGGCAAGGCGCTGGAGATCGACGAGAGCGACGGGCTGGGGCTTTCCTTCGAGGACTGGCGGTTCAACCTGCGCAGCTCGAACACCGAGCCGGTGCTGCGCCTCAATGTCGAGACGCGCGGCGATCCGGCCCTGCTGGCGCGGCAGGTCGCGGCGCTGCGCGGCCTGATCGGGGGCTGAACCCGCCGCGCAGCGCCGCTCAGCGCCAGATCGCCAGCGCGATCAGCGCCAGGACCAGCGCCAGGAGCGCCATCGCCCGGCGATGGAGGCCGAGCGCCCGGTCGAGATCGGCCGCCTCCGGGTCGGGGGCGTCGGCGTTGAGCCACGGCTCGTCGGCGACGCGATCGGCGTAGCGGCGCGGCCCCGACAGCCTTACGCCCAGCGCCCCGGCCATTGCCGCCTCGGGCCAGCCGGCATTGGGCGAGCGGTGGCGGCGGGCGTCGCGCGCCACGCAGGCGAGCGCGGCGCGCGGCCGGGCGCTGGCGAGCGCCAGTAGGAGCGCCGTCAGCCGCGCCGGGACGAGGTTCGCCAGATCGTCGATCCGCGCCGCCGCCCAGCCGAAGGCCGCGTACCGCGCCGTGCGATGCCCGATCATCGAATCGAGCGTGTTGATCGCCTTGTAGGCGGCGATCCCCGGCAGGCCGGCGAGCGCGCCCCAGAAGATCGGGGCGACGATCCCGTCCGAGCTGTTCTCGGCCAGGCTCTCGGTGGCGGCGCGGGCGATGCCGGCGGCGTCGAGCCGCGCCGGGTCGCGGCCGACGATCATCGCCACGCGCGCCCGCGCGGCGTCGATATCGCCCCGGGCAAGCGGGCGCGCGACCGCCGCGACATGCGCGTCGAGCGAGCGAAGCGCGACGAGCGGCCAGGCAAGCACGCCCGCGAGCAGCACGCCCGGCCAGCCGGCGGGAAGGCCGCGCTGCAGGGCGGCCGCGATCCCGGCGGTCAGGGCGATGACCAGAAGGGCGGCGACCGCGCCAAGGAGGCGGCGCCGAGGCGCGGTGTCCTGCGGCCGGTTCCAGCACCGGTCGAGCGCGGCGATCAGGGCGCCAATCCAGCTCACCGGATGGCCGATGCGCCGATGCAGCCGCTCGGGCCAGCCGATCGCCGCGTCGATCGCCAGCGCGACCAGCATCGCCGCCGCGAGGTTCATCGTGCCACCCCGCCGCGTCAGTCGCCGAGCGTTCGCGCCGAGCGGAAGAGCGCGATCGCGGTGGTCAGCATCGGCAGCGAGGCCTCGGTCGCCAGCACCACGTCGCCGGGATCGATGCGGAAGTTGCGCGCCGCGAACAGCCCGTCGGCGGTGGCGAGATCGAAGGAAAAGATCACCCAGGGCTTTTCCGGCGCGTTCCCCCCGGCGCGGACCGCGGCGGCGGGAAACTCGCGCAGGACCATCACCCCGCGGATATCCGCCCGCCGCTCGGAAAGCCCGCCGATCGAGGACAGCGCGTCGAGCGCGGTGATCTCCTCGCGCTCGAACTGCACGACCTGCTGCCGGCCGGTGGCGCCGAGGGCGATGAAATGCCGCCGGTCGGCTTCGATCACGATCCGGTCGCCGCCACGCAGGATCGTGTCGTTCGCCGGATCGGCGAGGAGGTCCTGCGCCGGGATCGCGTAGCTGCGCCCGCCCCGTTGCAGTCGCACCAGCGGATTGCGCAGCTCGGGCGCGATGCCGCCCGCCTCGGCCAGCACGCCCATCAGCGTCGGGCTCGTCTCGGCCAGCGGATAGCGCCCCGGCCGCGCCACGCCCGAGACCATGTCGACCGCGTTCGCCGGACCGGGCGTGACCGCGAGCTGGACCTGCGCATCGGGCACGATCGGGGTCATCGCCCGCTGGATCTCGCGCCGGGCCTGTTCCGAGGTCATCCCGGCGAGTGCGAGCTCGCCGACATAGGGCACGAAGATCCGACCCGACGGCGCCACCGCGATGTCCTGCAGGTCGACGACGCGCTGCTGCTCGGCGGTCAGGAGCGAGTCGCGCTGGCTGTCCCAGATCGAGATGGTCAACAGGTCGCCGGGCCGGATCGGGCGCATGTTCGGCTGCAGGCCGGCGCCGATCCAGTCGCGGCGCACCGCCCCCGCCGCCCGCGGCCAGCGGTCGATCTCGGCCAGCGCGGCGCGGGTGACGGGTACGACCTGGACATCGGCCTCCGCGTCACGGGTCTGGCGCAGGATCTCGGCGGGCAGCGCCGCGCTGCGCGGCACGGTGCAGCCGGTTGCGGCGGGGACCGCCAGCGCCAGGAGCAACGCGATCAGGCAGCGAGGCAGCGTCGGCCGGTGTCTCCGCGCCTGTCTCTGCGCCCGAGGGGGACAATCACCGCCTGCCTGCATCCGCGCCAGGTCCCGCCGCATCAAGTTTCCGACGCCTCCCACAATCCATGCGCGCGCAAAGCGGCCTTAACTCTACTTTGGCGTGCAATCGTACCCCGCTCCGTCGGGCCGGGCAAGCCGTGTTCGTCAGCCTTGCCCGGCAGATGACCGGACCGCGCCCGTCAATGCACCCATCCCGACAGCTGGCGGAGAACCGACGGATGCAATCTTGACGCGCAGGGACGAACACCCTAAACGGCATCGTATCGGCGGGTTGGCGGAGAGGTTACGCAGCGGATTGCAAATCCGTGTAGACCGGTTCGATTCCGGTACCCGCCTCCA
>SLPP01000214.1 GCA_007131945.1 Paracoccaceae bacterium
GGATCGCGTCGCCCATCGCCGTGGTCGAGACCGGCGTGCCGCCCTCGGGCCCCATCAGGTCGGCCGTGCGCAGCCCGTCGGCCAGCACCTTCTGCACCGCCGCCTCCAGCCGGTCGGCCTCCGCGCCCTGGTCGAAGCTGTAGCGCAGCGCCATCGCGAAGCTCAGGATGCAGGCGATCGGGTTCGCCTTCCCCTGCCCGGCGATATCCGGCGCCGAGCCATGCACCGGCTCGTAAAGCGCCTTCGGCCGCCCGTTCGCCATCGGCGCGCCGAGCGAGGCCGAGGGCAGCATCCCCAGCGAGCCCGTGAGCATCGCCGCGAGGTCGGAAAGCAGGTCGCCGAAGAGGTTGTCGGTCACGATCACGTCGAACTGCTTCGGCCAGCGCGTGAGCTGCATCGCGCCGGCATCGGCATACATGTGGCTCAGCTCCACGTCGGGGTATTCCCGGTCGCGCAACTCCTGCACCACCTCGCGCCACAGCACGCCCGATTCCATGACGTTCGCCTTCTCCATCGAGCAGACCCGGTTCGCCCGCTTCCGCGCCAGCTCGAAGGCCGACCGCGCCACCCGCGCGATCTCGCTCTCGGTGTAGCGCTGGGTGTTGACCCCCACCCGCTCGTTGCCCTCGGTGAAGATCCCCCGCGGCTCGCCGAAATAGACGCCCGAGGTCAGCTCGCGCACGATCATGATGTCGAGCCCCGCCACCACCTCGCGCTTGAGCGATGAGAAGTCGGCGAGCGCGTCGAAACACTGCGCCGGCCGCAGGTTGGCATAGAGGTCCATCTCCTTGCGCAGCCGCAGCAAGCCCCGCTCGGGCTTCACGCTGAAATCGAGCGCGTCGTATTTCGGCCCGCCGACGGCGCCCAGCAGCACCGCATCCACCGCCTGCGCCTTCTCCATCGTCGCGTCGGTCAGCGGCGTGCCGTGCGCGTCATACGCCGCGCCGCCCACCAGGTCCTCGCTCACATCGAAGACGAGGCCGCGCTTCGCACCGAACCAGTCGATGATCCTGCGCACCTCGGCCATCACCTCGGGGCCGATACCGTCACCGGGCAGGATCAGAAGGGAGGGATTGGTCATGGTGCGTCCTCTGTGGCTGGGATCGCCCTCGCCTAAGGCGGGGCGCGGGGCGCGTCAAGCCGAGCCGGGACGCGCGAAATGCGCGACCAGCGCCCGGCGCACCCGGTCGATGCGGGGAACATGGCGCAGCGCCTCGGGCACGGCCAGCCAGACCGGCAGCGGCGGCAGTGCCACGAAGGGGGCGATCCGCTCGACACCCGGATCGGCCTCGGCCACGCCACATTGCATGCCGCCGACGCCGCAGCCCGCGCGCACCAGCGCCCAGTGCACCAGCTGGTCGTCGCAGCGCAGCGGGAAGAAGTCGCGCCCAACCTCGATCCCGTTCGCCGCCATCGCCCGCAGCATCAGGTCCGACCGATCGTAGCCGACGAAATCGAGCCGCAGCAGCGCCTCGAGGTTCTCGGGCCGGCCGGTGCGGTCGAGATAGCCGCGCGCGGCATAAAGCCCGAGCGGCAGGTCGGCGAGCTTCTGCACCGTCAGATCGCCGCGTTCGGGTCGGAACATCCGAAGCGCGATGTCGGCCTCGCGGAAGAGCAGGTTCTCCGGCTGGTCCGAGGCGACGAGTTCGATCTCGATGCCAGGCTCCTCCTGCCGCAGACGGGCAAGGACCGGCGGCAGCAGGTAATGCGCCACGACCCGCGCCGCCGTCAGCCGCACCGTGCCTTCCAGTCGCGCGCTGGCCCCGACTGCGGCAAGCGCGATGCGGGCGGCGGCTTGCTCCATCGCCTCGGCCTCGGCCAGAAGCGCGGCACCCGCAGGCGTCAGCGCCTGCCCGCCCGGTCTGCGCGCCATGAGCGGCTGACCCAACCGGTCCTGGAGCGCGCGCATGTGCCGCCCCAGCGTCGGCTGGCTGATCCCGCTTTCCCGCGCCGCCGCCGACAGCGAGCCCGCCCGCGCCACGCGCAGGAAGCTTTGCAGAAGCGACCAGTCGATCTCACGCACATCCATTCAACAATGAATATCCGCCGTGCAATTTCTGGCAATCCCCATTCACCTGCGTGCGTGGCAGGAGGGGTCATCAGCAATGGAGGGTTACATGACACGGACGGTTCTGATCCTCGGCGCCTCGGGCGGCTTCGGCAGCGCAGCGGCGTCGGCTTTCGACACGGCGGGCTGGCAGGTCAGGCGCTACCGGCGCGGCAGCGACATGGCGGCGGCGGCACGCGGCGCGCGGCTCATCGTGAACGCGATGAACCCGCCGGACTACCACGACTGGGCGCGTCAGGTCCCGGCGATCACCGATGCGGTGATGGCGGCGGCGCGGTCGAGCGGCGCGCGCGTGCTGATCCCGGGCAATGTCTATGTCTATGGCGACCAGCCCGGTCCCTGGTCCGAGGCGACGCCGCACCGCCCGGTCAGCCGCAAGGGCGCGATCCGCGCCGAGATGGAGGCGCGCTGGCGCGATTCGGACCTGCCGGTGACGATCCTGCGGGCGGGCGACTTCGTCGACGGCGGGCGACCGGGGCTGGTCTTCGACAGGGTAGTGCTGAAGGATCTGGCGAAGGGACGGATCACTGCGCTGGGCGACGCGTCGGCGGTGCGCGCCCATGCCTATCTGCCCGACCTCGCCCGCGCGGCGGTGGCGCTGGCCGATCAGCCCGACCTGCCGGCCTTCGCCGACATCCCCTTTCCCGGCCATGCCTTCAGCCTGACCGAACTGGCCGCCGAGATCGCGCAGCAGACCGGGCGCGCGCCAGCGATCCGCGCCTTCCCCTGGTGGGCGCTGCGCCTGGCCGCGCCGGTCTGGGAACTGGCGCGCGAACTGGGCGAGATGCGCTATCTCTACGACCATCCGCACCGGCTGGACGGCGCGCGCCTGGCCGCGCTTCTGCCCGCGTTCCGCACCACCCCCTTTGCCGAGGTCGTTGCCGGCCATCTGCCGCAACCGGCGGCGCGCGCGGCCTGAGACCTCGGGCCTGAAGCCCGGGCGCGGCGCCCCGGGCAAAGGTTTCGTTGCGGTAAACGCCGCATGATCCATGTTTCTTATCAATGCTATACAGAAGTGCGCGCATGCGCGCACCCCCTCATGCGCGCACCCCCGTGGGCGCGTGAGCAAGGGCCTTCGGGCGGGGGCGGGCGACATGATCCCCCTTGCGCCGCGCCCCGGCGCGGCTAGCTTGGCCGGCATGGACTGGTTCGCCCCCGTCAACGCCTATTGCGAACGCACCGGCCCGGACTACTGGTCCGAGCCGGTGAATGCCGTGACCAACGCCGCCTTCCTGGTCGCCGCCTTCGTTATGGCGCGGCGGCTCCGGGGCCAAGGCCTGCCGCTTGCCTGGGCGCTGGTCGCGGTGCTGGCAGCAATCGGGGTCGGCAGCTTTCTCTTCCACACCCATGCCAACCGGCTGACCGGGCTGATGGATGTTCTGCCGATCCTCGGCTTCATCCTGCTCTACATCTTCGCCGCGACGCGCGATTTCCTCGGCGTGCGGCCCTGGCTCGCGGGTCTCGCCGTCCTTGCCTTCTTCCCCTACGCGGCGGCGGTGTTCCCGGTCTTCGCCCGCATCCCCGGCCTCGCCGTCTCCGCCGGCTACTGGCCGATCCCGCTGCTGATCCTGCTCTACGCGGTCGCGCTCCGCCGCCGCGCGCCCGACACCGCCCGCGGCATGGCCATCGGCGCGGGGATCCTGACCGTCTCGCTCGTCTTCCGGTCGCTGGACCAGGCGGTCTGCGACGCCTGGCCCCTGGGCACGCATTTCCTCTGGCACATCCTCAACGCGCTCATGCTGGGCTGGATGATCGAGGTCTACCGCCGGCATCACGGCCACGAGCGTGGAAATGGTGCCCGAATCGTGCTAAACATCTCGCCCGAAACGAACCAAAGGGGGAGACCATGAGCAAGCACGTCCTGGACCGCCCGCGCAGCGCCTCCGCCTCGCGGCTGAAGAAATTCGTCGAGATCGAGCGCAGCGGCAAGCCCAGCACCTCGAGCCAGGCGCTGCAGACCCGCGCGCGCAGCCCCAAGGCCCCGAAACTTGCCATCTACACGCGAATCGAGCGCGGCGCGCAGGTCTGATCCCGACCGCCCACTGCGCGGCCTCAGCCGTCGTTCGGTCGGCAGGAAAGCTAGGCGTCCGAATGCGGACGTATCGCCAGTTCGTCGAAACCAAACGCATATCCAGCGCCGTTAGGAGAACTGTTCTCGATTGGCAGTGGACGGCGGTCCATGCTTCTGATCCTCTTGTTGGAACAGGATCGCCAGAACGCTCTTGGACCGGGTATCTTTCCGGCGCGTTTGCGGCTTCTCGCGCTTCGAGCCGACGCTAGGCGTGACCGCCTCCGTGCGGTTTCGTCGCCTGCTCGTGGCGCCGGAACTCGACCGGGAGCTATTCGTGCAGGCGGGCGGACACTCCTCGTCCACCCCGCGCGGGCCGCGCGCAGCCCGTGTTTGCCAATGGGATCAAGCGGAAGCCGTATCAGGGCGTGCTGTCGTCGGGGAAGACCGGATCGCCGCCGCCCAGGACCGGGACGCGCGCGTCGCCGCGGCCTGCGTCCAGCGGGCTAGCCTGGGCGAGAAGCCAGGTTCTTGCTGCGATCCCGCCCGCCGCGCGGTCCCATTGGCCGAGGCTCAGGCCCAGCGACAGGAAGCCCCCGATCAGCGCCGCCGCGCCTGATGTGCCGCCAAAGCGGCAAAAGTAGGAGCCGTATTCGCGCAGGCCGTCGTCGGATTCGGGGCCCGCGAAGGGGGTGGTGGCGTAGCCGCCGCGGCCCGGCACATCGGTCGCGATCAGGCTGAAGGGCGAGAAGCGGTGGTTCGCGTTTTCCGACGGAACCCCCGTCGGGTCGTAATCGTGTCGGCGCTCGTCGAGCCGTATCTCGGCGCGGTCGAAGCGCTCGCCGTCGCTGCTCGGGCCCCAGATCGTCAGCCCCGAGGCGGGCGAGTAGCTGCAGGGCCAGCCGCGGGCATTGACCGCACCGACCGCGATCACGCCGTTGTCGTCGTCGGCAAGGTTCGCCGGGTAGATGCCGAATTCCTCGTTGGCGTTACCTGCAGCGCAGACGACGGGCCGGCGCTGCGAGACATTGACGATGAGCTGCGCAAGTTCGTCCCACATCTCCCATTGGGCCTGGCCGAGCGGGCTCGGCGCGACCGCATCGGCGAAGGCCGCGCCAGCGATGTCGTGCGCGGGAAGCTCCGGCACAGTGCGAAGCGGGTCGGGCAGGATGCGCGGCAGGACGATCACGTCGGCGCCGATCAGGTCGGCGTAGAGAAATGCGAGGATCAGCGCCTCGGGATCTGGGTCGAAATTGGTCGAGATCGGCACCAGTTCGGCGCTGGGATCGACGCCCATGTAAGGCAGGGTGATCCTGCCCCCGGTTGCGCCGGGCAGATGCGCATCGAGCGCGTCTTCGCGCGCAGGTCGGGCCGCGATCAGCCCGGCCGCGGCGGTGCCATGCGCCGAGAAGGTCGGGCCCGCCGCCGGCCGGATCGTCCCGATCCTCGGCATCCGGTCAGGGCGCAGCCGCTTCTTGAGCTCGACCAGAAGCGCGGTGCAGTGCGGCAGTTCCGCGACCAATGCGCCGCTGTCGCCCAGGCCGAGATTGCCGAGCGCGACATCCGGCTCGCGCCACGGGAACGCGCCGAAACGCGTCGAGAAGAGATCAAAGGCCAGCGCCTCGTTCAGCGCCGGCTCGAGGTTCGGATGCCCGCGCGCAACCGAGGTGTCGATCAGCGCGACGCGCGTCGGACGCGCGGGAGCGGGCAGGGTCCAGCCGTTGGGCCGGTGGTCGGGCTTGAGCACGCCCATCATCACCAGATGCCAGAGCGCGTCATGCGCCGGATAGGTCGGGCGGGTCTCGTTCTGGCCGTAGGCGGTCATCTCAGAACCACTCCTCCTGCGCGGCCAGCATCAGCGGCTCCAGCACCTCTTCCAGCACGGGGGTGACCATCCGCGCCAGCTCGTAGCCCGCCTGTGTGTCCGAGGCATAGTGGACCCCCGCCCATTCGCGGTTCTCGGCGATCCGGCGGGCCGAGCGGAAGAGCTCGCTCGAGGCCGGATGCTCCGGCAGGAGCCGGCAGAAGAGGAAGGCGAGCGCGAATGATTGGAAGGAATGGTTCGACGGGTAGCTCGCATGCGCGGGCTGGGCGATGAAAGGGCGCAGCCGCGGCTCGACCTGGTTCGGTCGCGGCAGGTTCCAGCGCGCCTTGTAGCGCAGTCCGATCTCGTCGGTCAGCGCCATGACCACCAGCATCAGGTGGCTCGTCGCCTCGTAGCCGCCCGAGGTCTCGACGCCGAGCGGCCGCAGGTAGCGCGAGAGTTCGAGCTCGGCCTCGGTCAGGATCTCCTCGCGGCGCGGCGCTTCCTCGGGCAGGCGCAGGCGGTACTGCTTTTCCAGAAGCTCCAGCGCCTCGTCGCGCAGCTGGTCGGGCTCGGGCGGCGGGGCGAGGGGGAGGTCGATCCAGTCGGCGACAAGTTCGTGGAGCTTCGCGCGCTCCTTCCAGGGCTCGAGGATGGCCAGGTCGGGACCGGCGGCATCGGTGCGATTGCGGTTCCGGTTGCGGTTCCTGTTGCGATTGCGGTTCCTGTTCCTGTTCCTGTTGCGGTTGAGCGCGAAGAGCGCGGCGCCGCCGGTCGGCGCGCCGGTCGCGGCGGCAGCAAAGGTTGCCTCCATCGCCTCCAGCCGCAGCGCAACCTCGGTGACGGTGAATCGCGCCTCGGTCAGGATTTCCAGGCAGTTCATGCGCACCTCACTTGAACAGCCGGTCGAGATGGCCGACCAGCGCGGCATTCTCGCGCAGGATCCGCTGGCCATAGCGGGCCTCGCGCACGTCGGCGTGGCGGATGTCGGGGTCCATCGCCACCAGGCTGTCGCGCAGGGCCTCGGCCTCGGCGCGCTCACCACGCGCGGCATGGGCGATCATCAGGTAGCGCCGGTTGGCGTTGAACTTCGGCTGTTTCTGCAGCGCCCGGCGGCCGGCCTGCACCGCGCGGTCGTAGTCGCCCGCGAGCGTCGAGGCCATCGCCAGCGTCGTATCGTAGCTGTAGGCGATGGGGCTGTAGGCGCCGAGATTGACGGCGCGTTCGGCGGCAGCGCAGGCAGCGCGGTAGTCGCCGGCATAGAGCTTGTGCAGCGCGTAGTGATCCCAGGCGAAGGGCTGCGCCGGGTTGAGCCGCACGGCGCGTTCGAGCAACTCGCCCGCGGCCTCGTGCTCCTGAAAGACGTAGCCCAGGACATGCCCGAAACAGGCGAGCGCGACGCTGTTGAACGGGTTCGCGCGCAGCCGTGCATTGCCGCGGCGGTAGAGATCGGCCCGGTCGGCCTCGGTCAGGGTACCCAGGTTCTCGCCGACGCTGAACGAGGCAAGATAGGCGCGAAGCCCCTCGAGCAACGCGTCCTCGTCGGCGTCGCGCGGCCCGAGCAGCGCCCGCGCCCGGTCGAGCGCCTCGGGTTCGAGCCGGAAGATCAGGTTGAGCGCGGCATAGCCCGAGCGGA
>SLPP01000179.1 GCA_007131945.1 Paracoccaceae bacterium
ACGTCGATCACTTCACCCGCGTGCGCTGTTACGAGGCGGTGCTGGACAAGTACCCCTCCGCGACGACGACGATGAGCCTTCTCAACCTCGCGATGCGGATGGGCGGCCCGCGCGAGGCGGTGTGGCATGGCATCATCCGGAAGAACCACGGCTGCACGCACATGATCGTCGGCCGCGATCATGCCGGGCCGGGCAAGAACAGCGCGGGCAAGGATTTCTACGGCCCCTACGACGCGCAGGAGCTGTTCCGGCAGCACGAGGCCGAGATCGGCGTCGAGATGGTCGACTTCAAGCACATGGTCTACGTGCAGGAGAAGGCGCAGTACTTCCCGGCGAACGAGGTGCCAGAGGGGGCGACGGTGCTCGACATCTCGGGCACCGAGCTGCGCCGGCGGCTGCGCGAGGGGCTGGAGATCCCGGAATGGTTCTCCTTCGCGGAAGTGGTGGGCGAGTTGCGCCGCCGTTTCCCGCCGCGCGCCGCGCAGGGTTTCACCGTCTTCTTCACCGGGCTTTCCGGCTCGGGCAAGTCGACCATCGCCAACGCGCTGATGGTCAAGCTGATGGAGATGGGCGGGCGGCCGGTGACGCTCCTTGACGGCGACGTGGTGCGCAAGCACCTGTCGTCGGAACTGGGGTTTTCCAGGGAGCACCGCGACATCAACATCCGCCGCATCGGCTATGTGGCGAGCGAGATCACCAAGAACGGCGGGATCGCGCTTTGCGCGCCGATCGCGCCCTATGCGACGACCCGCCACGCCGTGCGCGAGATGATCGAGGCTTACGGCGCCTTCGTCGAGGTGCATGTGGCCACCCCGCTCGAGGAATGCGAGCGGCGCGACCGAAAGGGGCTCTACAAGCTCGCGCGGGAAGGGAAGATCAAGGAGTTCACCGGCATCTCGGATCCCTACGAGGAACCCGAGGCGCCCGAGCTGCGGGTCGACACGCAGAATGTCGATGTCGATCACTGCGCGCACCAGGTGCTGCTCACGCTCGAATCGATGGGGCTCGTGGCCGGGCGCTGACCGGTCGGCGGGGCGCCACGGCCGGGTCCGGAGGTCGACATCGGGTGCCGGATCGCGGTTGGAGGCCGAAGCGTCCAAGGTTGGACGCTTCGGTAAACCACTCAAATAAAGATACAAAATTGAAAAATTAACCGTAATGAAACTTTTGCGCGACGCCGAGTCGTGCATCCTTCCGGTGTGATGAGCGGGCAAAGAAGGGTATCGCCGGCCGCGCCCGGGTCTCAGGCGGCGAGCTGGACGATCACGGCGCCGCTCGCGATCAGCGTCATCAGCGCCACGCGCCGCGGCCCGGTGCTCTCGCCCAGCATCAGCCAGCCGATGAGCGCGGCGAAGACCGTCGAGGTCTCGCGCAGGACGGCGGCCTGGCCGACCGAACCGAGGCGCGTCGCCAGCATGATGCCGCCGAAGGAGGCGAAGGCGACCAGCCCGCCGATCACGCCGCGCCGCATCAGCCCGGCGATCTGGTCGCGCGGCAAGGCCGACCAGCGCCGCCAGGTCCAGACCGGCATGAAGATCGAATCGATCAGGAAGAACCAGGCGAGAAAGGTGAACGGATCGGCGGCGGCGCGTATGCCATAGGCATCGACCGTGGTGTAGAGCGCGACGAAGGCGCCCGTCGCGACGGCGAGGAAGAGCGCGGGCACCAGCGTGTCGCGGTCGACCGTGATGGTGCGCAGGTTGTAGAGGGCGAGCCCGTAGATGCCGCTGACGAGGACCGCGACTCCGAACCACTGCGTCGCGTTGAAGGTCTCGCCGAAGAGGATCCAGGCGCCGATCACGGTGAAGAGGGGGCCGGTGCCGCGCACCACCGGATAGACCACCGTATAGGCGCCGCGGGAATAGGCCATCGCCTGGAGCACCTTGTAGGCGACATGGATGGCGAAGACCACGGCGAAGATCGGCCACATGTGCGGCTCGGGCCAGGGCACGACGAAGAGCGCGAAGGGCGCGGCCATGATCCCGTAGCTCGCGTCGATCGCGGCGCGGCTGAGCCAGGGATCGTGGCGTCCCTTCTGCAGCGCGCCGAAGATCGCGTGCAGGATCGCCGCGGCGAGCGCGAGCGCAATCGCGAGGTTCTGCCCGGCATCGGTGCCTTCGAGGGAAATGAGCCAGTCGGTCATGTGGCGGCGGCCAGACAGGCCGGGGGTCAGCCCCCGGACACCGTCATTCCAGGACGCATCCGGGTCTTCCTCTGCATGTCCGCCCCCACGTCTGCACCCACGTCTGCCCCCATGTCCGCTCCACAGGTCAGCGCCGGGCGAGGAGGCCGCGGGCGATGATGCTGCGCTGGATTTCCGAGCTGCCCTCGTAGATGCGGAAGATGCGCAGGTCGCGCAAGTATCGCTCCAGTGGGAAGTCGCGGCAATAGCCGTAGCCGCCGTGGACCTGCAGCGCGCGGTCGGCGATGCGCCAGGCCGCCTCGGAGGCGAAGAGCTTGGCATGCGCGCTCTCGGAGGAATACCGCGCGCCGGTGCCGCGAAGCCGCGCGGCGGCAAGGCCGAGGGCGCGTGCCGCGGCGAGGTCGTTGGCGCTGTCGGCGAGCATCCATTGCAGCCCCTGGAACCCGGCAATCGGATGACCACCGACCTGGCGCTCCTGCGCATAGGAAACGGCCGCCGCCAGCGCGGCCTCGGCGATGCCCGTGGCCTGCGCGGCCACCTCGATGCGGCCGTTGTCGAGCACCTTCATCGCCGTGCGGAAGCCCGAGCCCTCGGGGCCGATCCGGTTCTCCTCGGGAACGAGACAGTCGAGGGTCAGGCCGAAGACATGGCCGCCGCGCAGCCCCATCGTCCGCTCCGCCGGCCCGACCTCGATGCCCTCGATCCGCCCCGGCTCGACCACGAAGGCCGAGACGCCGCGCGCGCCGGCCGCCGGGTCGGTCTTGGCGTAGACGACGATGAACTCGGCCGCGCCGGCATTCGAGATGAAGCATTTCGATCCGCGCAGCCGGTAGCCCGCGCCCTCGCGCGTGGCGGTGCTGCGCATGTCGGCCGGGTTCGAGCCGGCCTGCGGCTCGGTGAGCGCGAAGGCCCCGAGCGCACCTGCCGCGGCGCGCGGCAGGATGCGCGCCCTGAGCGCCGGATCCGCGCCCAGATGGAGCGAGTCGGTCGCCAGGTAATGCGCCGTCAGCATCGACGCGGTCGAGCCGCAGGCCGCCGCGATCAGTTCGACCGCGCGATAGAGCGCCGGTCCCGACAGGCCGAGGCCGCCGTCGCCCTCGGGCAGGTTCAGCCCCATCAGCCCCAGTTCGGCCATCGCCGGCAGGTGGCAGGTGGCGAAGATCGCGCCCTCGTCCAGCTCGGCCGCGCGCGGGGCGAGAACCTCGCGCGCGAAGCGTTCGATCTGGTCGAGGATCGCCTGTTCGTCGTCGCGCCAGTCGGTCATTGCCGTTCCTCCATCTCGGCGCGGATCGCCGCGCCATCTGCGTCGAGCGCCGGCGCCGCCAGCCTGCCGCCGCGCGGGCAGCCGGCGAACCGCACCGGCTGTTCGGGCAGGCTCAACGCGCCGAGCCCGGGATGCGCGACCTCGGAGACGAGCCCGCGCCGCCGCACCCTGTCCGAGGTCCAGACCGCGCGCGCCGTGGCCAGCGCCGAGGCCGGCACGCCGGCCGCCGCCAGCCGCGCCACCGCCTCGTCGGCCGAGAGCGCGGCGGCCCAGTCCTCGATCGCCTCGGCCAGCAGGGATTCGTGCGCGCGCCGGTCGCCGTCGCTGGCGAAGCGGGGATCGGCGGCAAGTTCCGGCCGCCCGATCGCCGCGCAGAAGGCGGCGAAGAGCCGGTCGTTGAGCACCGCGACCGCGAAACGGCCCGCGCCGGCGGCATAGGTGCCGAAGGGGGCCGAGAGCGCGTGCCGGTTGCCGGTGCGGCACGGATCCTCGTCGCAGACCAGAACCCGCGCGGCCGCCGTCGGCATCATCGAGGCGAGCGCGTCGAAGAGAGCGAGGTCGATGCGTCGTCCGCGCCCGGTCCGCTCGCGCTCGTAAAGCGCCGCCAGGATGCCCCAGGCGCCGAACAGGCCGCCGGCGACATCGGCCACCGCCTCGCCGACCATCGTCGGCGGGCCGTCGGCGGCGCCGGTCTGCTCCATGATCCCGCTCATCGCCTGCACGATCACGTCATAGGCGGGGCGCGCGGCATCCGGCCCGTCCTGGCCGAAGCCCGAGATCGAGGCAAAGACGAGGCGCGGGTTCATCGCCTGCAGCGCCCCGGCGCCCAGCCCCAGCTTCTCCATCACGCCGGGGCGGAAATTCTCGACCAGGACATCGGCGCGCGCGGCGAGCCGGCGGGCGAGTGCCACATCCTCCGCCGCCTTCAGGTCCAGCACGATCGAGCGCTTGCCGCGGTTGACCGTCTGGAAGAGCGCGCTCTCGCCCTCGCGGAAGGGGCCGATGTGGCGATAGTCGTCACCGCCCGGGCCTTCGACCTTGATGACATCGGCGCCAAGGTCGGCCATCAGCGCCGTGGCGTAGGGTCCGGCCAGCACCCGCGTGAAGTCGAGCACCCGCACGCCGTCGAGCGGTCGTCTGCCATCCTGCATCGTCCATCCCCCTCCGTCGCGATGATGCGCACAGGATAGGGGATCGCGGCAATAGGCAGAAATAATCTCTCATGATACAAGTGATGCATGAAACCTATTCCCTTCGGTTTTCGCCAGATCGACTACCTGATCGCCGTGGCCGAGACCGGCTCGACCGCGGCGGCGGCGCGTCGGCTCAATGTCTCGCAGCCCTCGGTCTCGGTGGCGGTGGCGCAGATCGAGGCGCATTTCGGCGCCGCCTTCTTCCTGCGCCTGCCGGGTCAGGGAATGCAGGCCACGCCCTTCGGGCGTGACCGGATCGCGCGGCTGCGCGCGCTGCGGGGGCAGGCGGGCGAGCTCTTTGCCAGCGATGGCGGCTGGGCGCAGGAGCTGCGCCTCGGCGCCTATTCGACCCTCGCGCCGCTGCATACGCCGTCGCTGATGCGCGCCTTCGCCGACCGTCATCCCGGCCATCGCGCCGTGGTCGTGGAGGACGACATCGCCGCCCTCGTGACCGGGCTCGAGACCGGCCGGCTCGATCTGGCGCTTCTTTACGATATCGGCCTTCCGCCGAGCCTCGATCTGACATTCCTGGCCGATATCGCGCCGCATGCGCTGGTGCCGCCCGGGCACCGGCTGGCAGGTGCCGGCCCGGTCGACCTGCGCGTGCTGGCCGAGGATCCGGTGATCCTGATCAACCTGCCGCACAGCCGCGGCTATTTCCTGTCGCTTTTCCAGATCGCCGGCGCGCGGCCCCGGATCGCCGCCGAGACCCGGTCGATCGAGATGCTGCGCGCGATGGTGGCCAACGGCCTCGGCGTCGGCCTGCTGGCGACCGATCTGCCCTATGACATGACCTACGACGGCGGCCGGGTCGTCCGCTGCCCGATCGCCGGCGAGCTTCCCCCCAGCCGCATCGTCCTCGCGCGTGCCCGAGACCTGGAACCGACCGAGGCCATGCAGGCTTTCACCGCGATCGCGCAGAACTCGATCGCGGGATCGGTGGCAGGGCGCCGGTCCGAGATGTGATACGGCTTCCGCCCGATCGCCCTGGCGAAGGCGGCCATGTCGTCAAGACCGCACGGGTGCCGATGATCGGCACCCGCCGCGTCGTCGCGCCGGCCCCTGCGCCGCCGGTCGGCGGGGCCCGAACTCAGGCTTCGAGCTTGAAGGAAAGCGACACGCGCGCGCGGAAGGCGGCGACCTTCCCGTCCTCGACCTTCATGTCCAGCTTCACCACCTCGGCAACCCGGAGATCGCGGATCGAACCGGATGCCGCCTCGACGGCCTTCCGGCCCGCATCCTCCCATGACTTTTCGCTGACGCCGACGACCTCGACGATCTTGTAGACACCTTCCGCCATCTCGACCTCCTCTGAATCGGTTTTTCCAATACCCGCGTGCGGGTTCTCGGACCCTATCACATTTTGCCGGGCGATACCTTCCACTTCTCGGAACGCGCGTCGGGCGGGGGCTTGACCGGCGGTGCGCCGGACGGGCGCCAGGCAGCGCGCGCACCGGCGCCGGCGATCACGCGAGCTGCAGCGACGTCAGGGCCGGCTGGCGCAGCGGGCCGACCGAATCGGGATGAAGCGGTACCGGAGACCTGCTAGACTTGACCGATGTTCGGTCTCTTCGATCTCTTCGGCCGCTCGGCCGCGGTGAAGGCCCTCGACCATGCGCTGCGGGAGGCCGGGCTGCATCCGCTTCTCGTGCCCGAGGCGGTGAAACTCACGATCCTGCAACTCCAGAAGAAGGACGAGGCGGCGCGATCGATGAGCCGGGAAACGGCCAATGACGAAGCGGCCCTGCTTCTCGCCTACTGCATGCTGGGGCGCGCGCAGTTCATCGAGAGCAACGACCTCGCCGCCGCGGAGCGGGTCGAGCAGCGGTTCGACGACGCGATCGCCGCAGGCGATTCCCTCGATGCCAAGATCATCCTTCTGGCCGTGCATTCGGGGCTGATCGCCCCCGAGATCGCCGATCGGATCGACATCGAGGATCGGTGATCCCGCGCCGTCGCCGCCGATGGATGCCAACTGCCGCGGCGGCGGCCGGGGGGGCGGATACGGCAGTCTGATCGGCGGCATCGCGCAGGCATCGTGGCGCACCGACGCGGCGTGCCGGGTTTGCCCTGGCCGGGTTTCTCCTTTACCGTGGCGTGATCTGGGCCAGTGATCGCCGCCGGCCCGTCGCCCGCCCTCGCAGTGGAGTCGAGCAGCATGCCGTTGCAGGCCTCCCGATCCCTCTGTCACCGGCTCACCGGCCGGGGCGCCGCGGCGGTGCTGGCCGGTTTCGCGCTTCTGCTCGCGCTTGCGGTGCCGGCCGCGGCCGAGGCCCCCGGTGGCGACGGGCGCGATGTCGACATCGGCGACCGGCGGGGCGGGCTCGTCGACGAGATCGTCTTCGCCACCGAGGGCGATGTCGCCAAGATGGCCGGCCTGATCGCGGACGGCACCTATCAGATCTCGGCCCAGGGGATCACCGACCACACCATCTATCAGCGCATCCGCGAATCGGAGGCGGTCGATTACGACCTTTCCTTCGGCTCGTCGGTGGAACTCACGCTCAACCCCGTCGGTCCCGAGGTCGGCGACGGCGACCTCAACCCGTTTCATGTCCCGGCCATCCGCGAGGCGATGAACTGGCTCGTCGACCGCCGCTACGTCGCCGAGGAGATCTTCGGCGGCCTCGCGCGGCCGCGATTCCTGGCGATCGGCACGGCGGTGCCGGACTTCGCGCGGCTCGCCGCCCAGGCCCGCGAGATCGAGGTGCGCTACCAGCCCGACCGGGCGCGGGCGCTCGCCGTGATCGACCAGGAGATGACCGCCCTTGGCGCCGAGCGGCGCGGCGGCAGGTGGCATTACCGGGGTCGCCCGGTCACCCTGCGCGTCCTGATCCGGTCCGACGACATCCGCCGCCAGGTCGGGGACTACGTGGCCAACCTCATGGAGGATATCGGCTTCCGCACCGAGCGGCTCTATCGCGGCGCCGAGGAATCGTCGCGCATCTGGATCGCCTCGGACCCGGCGGCGGGCCTGTGGCACATCTATACCGGGGGCTGGGTCTCGATCCTGGTGCAGCGGGACGTGTCGGACAATTTCGACTTCTACTACACCCCGCGCGGCCGCGCCGACCCGCTCTGGCAGGCCTACCGGCCCGCCCCGGAATTCGACGCGATCGCCGAGCGGCTGAGCCGGGGCGAATTCGCCGACCTCGCCGAACGCGAGGCGATGATGGCGCGGGCGATGACGCTGTCGATGGAGGACTCGGCGCGGATCTGGCTGGTCGACCAGTCGCAGATCGTGCCGCGCGCCGCCAACGTTCAGGTCGCGGCCGACCTTGCCGGCGGCGTGCGCGGCTCGCAGATCTGGCCGCTGACGCTGCGCTTCCGCGACCGGATCGGCGGCCGGATCGCCGTCGCGACGCCGAGCGTGCTCACCGAGCCGTGGAATCCCGTCGCCGGGACCAACTGGCTGTTCGACCGCATGGTGCTGCGCGCGATCAACGACGCGCCGCTGCTGCCCGATCCCTATACCGGCCTCTACCGGCCGCAGCGCGTCAGGGAGGCGCGCCTCGCCGTGCGTGAGGGGGCGCCGGTCTCGGCGACGCTCGACTGGCTGACGATCGACGTGCTCGACGAGATCGAGGTGCCCGGCGACACCTGGATCGGCTGGGACGGGGAGGCCGGGCGCTTCCTCACCGTGGACGAGGCGGGCGAGGCCGGGCTGACGGCGCGGACGCGCAGCACGATCCGCTACGCCGACGACTTCTTCCGGCGCTACTGGCACGACGGCTCGCCGGTGACGCCGGCCGATGTCGTGGTCGCCTGGGCGCTGACCTTTGCCCGGGCCGACCCGGAAAGCCCGCTCTTCGACCCCGGCCATGTCCCCTCCTTCGAGGTCTTCCAGCGCCATTTCCGCGGCTGGCGGATCCGCTCGACCGACCCGTTCGTGGTCGAGGTCTACAGCGACCAGATCTCGCCCGACGGCGAGGTGATCGTCGCGCAGCGCGCGCCCGGCGTGTCGCCCTGGCATGTGCTCGCGCTGGCGATCCTCGCCGAGGAGGAACGGGAACTCGCGTTTTCCTCCGCCAAGGCCGACCGGATCAACGCCGAATGGCTGAGCCTCGTCGCCGGCCCGAGCCTGCCGGTGCTCGACCGCATGCTCGCGCGGGCGCAGGCCGAGGGCTATCTGCCGTTTCCCGAGGTGCTGGGCCGCTTCACCGATGACGCGGAAATCGCCGAGCGCTACGCCAACATCGCGGCCTGGCGCGCCGCGCGGCGGCATTTCCAGATCGGCGACGGCCCCTATTACCTGCATTCGGTGCATCCGGTCGAAGGCGCGCTGGTCCTGCGGCATTTCGCCGGCTTTCCGGATCCGGCCGACCGGTGGCTGGGTTTTGCCGATCCGCCGATCCCGGAACTCGATCTCGACGGGCCGCTGATCGTCGCGCGGGGGCAGGGCGCGCGGTTCACGATCCGGGCGACCTTCCGGGGCGATCCCTACGCCGCCGAGGACATCGATCTGGCGCGTTTCCTGCTTTTCGACGGCGACGGCCGGCTGGTGCGCGAAGGCGACCTCGCGGGCGGCGGCGGCGGGGTCTGGGAGGTTGACCTCTCGACCGAGGACGTGGAGGCTCTCGGCATGGGACCGAACAGCCTCGAGGTCGTATTCACTTCCCGTCACGTGGCGATGCCGGTCTTCGCCAGCCAGCCCTTCGCGACGGTGCCGGAAGGCGCCGCGGTGCTGCGCTAGGGCGGCGCGATGGTGCCCGTACCCCAGGAACCCGCGCGGGGCCAGGCCGGCCGGGACATGCGCCAGGTCTACCTGTTCGGCATCTTCGTCGCCCGGCGCATCGTCGCGCTAGTCATCACGGTGATGATCGGCGTCTACCTCACCATCGTCGTCGCCAACATGGGCGGGCAGGTCGACGAGTTGCGGCTGATCCAGATCCGCGCCGACGTCACCGAGGAGGTGCGGGCCGATCCCGGCGTCTCGCCCGCCGAGCGCCAGGCGCTGATCGAGCGGCGCGTGGCGCTGGAGGTCGACCGGCTCAATCTCGACCAGCCCTTCATCTGGCGCAGCTTCGACTATCTGCGGCGCGCGATGCTCCTCGACCTCGGCCGGGCCGAGCAGATGCACAGCGACCTCGGCTCGCGGCAGGTCAGCCGGATCATCGTCGAGCGGCTGCCGGCGACGCTGCTGCTGTTCGGCACCGCCAACGTGCTTGTCTTCTTCACCTCCATCCTGACCGCGCTGAGCCTGTCGCGGCGCTACGGCAGCCCGGTCGATCGCGCGGTGGTGGCGCTCGCCCCGACCTCGGCCGCGCCGGGCTGGTTCTACGGCATCTTCCTGATCCTGATCTTCGCCTTCGTGATCCCGATCGCGCCGCCCGGCGGCATGGTCGCGGTGCCGCCGCCCGACGACGCGCTGAGCTACGCGCTCAGCGTGCTGCGCCACATGGTCCTGCCGGTGATCGCGATCTTCATCTCGTCGATCTTCGTCTCGATCTATTCCTGGCGCACCTTCTTCCTGATCCATTCGAGCGAGGATTACGTCGAGATGGCGCGCGCCAAGGGCCTGCCCGAGCGGATGATCGAGCGGCGCTACATCCTGCGCCCGACGCTGCCGCCGATCATCACCAGCTTCCTGCTGATGCTGATCGGGCTGTGGAGCGGCGCCATCATCCTCGAGCAGGTGTTCAACTGGCCCGGGCTCGGCACGCTGCTCTTCCAGGCGATCGGCCATCGCGACACGCCGGTGATCATCGGTGGCGTCGTCATCTTCGCCTATCTGCTGGCGCTCACCGTCTTCCTGCTGGATTTCCTCTACGCGCTTCTCGATCCGCGGGTGCGCATCGACCCCGAAGGCAGCGGCCGGTGACGGCGCGGCGCTCTCTCCTCGCCCGGATGCGGCGCTACCCTTCCGCGGTGGCCGGCCTGGCGGTGATCCTGTTCCTGGTCGGCATGGCGCTCTACACGGTCGTGACGATCCCCTACGGCCAGGTGCTGCAGGACTGGCGGGCGGGCGAGCACTGGCGGATGCATCCGGCGAATGCCCGGCCGGTCTGGACCGACCGGCTTTTCGGCGGCAACGCGCCGCCGACGCTGACCATCTCCAGCGACACCGCCGATGCGGAGGCGGCGCGTTTCGAGGGCGGGCGACAGGTCCGCATCCCGATGGCCTTCGACTTCGCCTATGACGACTTCCCGAGCGAACTGACCCTCTTCCTCGGCGTCCGCGGAACGGAGCGCCCGGCCTTCGTCGAGATCACCTGGCATCGTCCCGACGGCAGCGATGTCCGGCTCGGCGCGCATCGCATCGCCGGCGAGGACCGGGTCTCGATCTCGCAGGATCGCGCGCTGGAAGGCCGGCTCGGGCGGGTCCCGCATATCGGCCTCTTCGCCGTCGATCCGGGGGCGCCCGGCCGGCCCGAGGTGCTGCGGGGCACCTACCGGCTGACGCTCGACGCCGTTCTCTTCGACGAGGCGGCGGAACTGCACGCCGATCTCGTCGCCTTCGGGCGGGTGCACGGCATCGCCGGGACCGACCATCTGCGCCGCGACCTGATGCTGGCGCTGCTCTGGGGCACGCCGGTCGCGCTGGCCTTCGGCATCCTCGCCGCGGTGGGCACGACGGTCACGACGCTGGTCATCGCCGCCGCCGGGGTCTGGTTCGGCGGGCTGATCGACGCGGCGATCCAGCGGCTGACCGAGGTGACGATGATCCTGCCCATCCTGCCGGTGCTGGTGATGGTCGGCACGCTATATTCGACCAGCATTTGGCTGATGCTCGGCGTGGTCATCGCGCTCGGCATCTTCAGCGCCTCGATCAAGATGTACCGGGCGATGCTGCTGCCGATCCGCAACGCCCCCTATATCGAGGCGGCGCGCGCCTATGGCGCGAGCAACGCGCGCATCGTGATGCGCTACATGATCCCGCGCATCCTGCCGGTCCTGATCCCGGCCTTCGTCACGCTGATCCCGACCTATGTCTTCCTGGAGGCGTCGCTCGCCGTCCTCGGCCTCGGCGATCCGGTCCTGCCGACCTGGGGCAAGATCCTGAACGACGCGCAGATGCAGGGCGCGCTCTACAACGGCTTCTACTACTGGGTGGTGGCGCCGGCCGCGCTCCTGATGCTGACCGGGCTCGGCTTCGCGCTCTTCGGCTTCGCGCTCGACCGCATCTTCAACCCCCGCCTGCGGACGGCGTGATCATGGCCGAACCGCTCCTTGTCGTCGAGGATCTCAGCCTTCACTACCGCACCGAGGCGGGCATCCTGCGGGCGCTCGACAGCGTCTCGTTCGAACTCGGACGCGGCGAGGCGGTGGTGCTCTTGGGCGAATCCGGCTGCGGGAAATCCTCGCTCGCCAAGGCGCTGCTGCGGCTCCTGCCGCGCAACGTCGCGCATCATTCGGGCCGCGTCCTGCTCGACGGCACCGACATCATGGCGCTGAGCGACGAGCGGTTCCGGCGTGACATCCGGTGGAACCGCATCTCGATCGTCATGCAGGCGGCGATGAACGCGCTCAACCCGGTCGTCAAGGTGGGCGAGCAGGTCGCCGAGCCGCTTCTGGTCCATGCCGGCTGGAAGCGCGCCGCCGCCGCCGAGAAGGCCGCCCAGGCGCTGGCCCGCGTCGGCGTCGCCGCCGATTTCATGGACCGCTACCCGTTCGAGCTGTCCGGCGGCATGCGGCAGCGCGTCGTCCTCGCCATGGCGCTGATCACCGAGCCGGCGCTGGTCATCCTCGACGAACCCACCTCGGCGCTCGATCTCCTGACCCAGGCCGGCATCATGAACGTGCTCAAGCGCATCAAGTGGGAGACCGGCACGAGCTTCATCCTCATCACCCACGATGTCGGCACCTCGAGCGAACTCGTCGACCACGTCGCGCTGATGTATGCCGGCCAGATCGTCGAGACGAGCCCGGCGCGCGACTTCTTCCGCGAGCCCGCCCACCCCTATGGCCGGGCGCTGATGGCCAGCGTGCCGAGGCTGCACGACCGCGCCGATCCGGTGCATATCGAGGGGAACCCGCCGAACCTGCTCGACCCGCCCGAGGGCTGCCGTTTCGCCGCGCGCTGTGCGCAGCGCTTCGCGCCCTGCGACCGGGAGCCGCCCTTCGCAAGGCTCGCGGGCGGGCGTCGCGCGCTCTGCTGGCTCTTCGACGAAGGGGGGCGGGAATGAACGAACAGGTACATCCGGCATCCGCGTCGGCGCAGGCGCTGCTGACCGTGCGCGACCTGCGCACCTGGTTCACCCTGCGCAAATGGGGCTTCCTGCATGCCGGGACCGTGCACGCGGTCGACGGGGTCTCCTTCGACCTCGCGCGCGGCGAGGCGGTGGCGATCGTCGGCGAAAGCGGCTGCGGCAAGTCGACGCTCGTCCGCACGCTGCTTGGCCTCGACCGGCCGACCGAGGGCGAGATCGTCATCGAGGGCGAGTCCCTCGGCACGATGGATGCCGCGGCCCTGCGCCGCCTGCGCGCCACCGTCGGCTATGTCCAGCAGGATCCCTACGGCGCGCTGCCGCCCTTCATGAGCATTTCGAAGATTCTCGCAGAACCGCTGCGCATCCACGGAGTTTCCGACCGACGGGAGCGCGATCGCCGCATCCGGGCGGCGCTCGAGGAGGTCGGCCTGACTCCCCCCGACGAATTCCTCGAGAAGTTCCCGCACATGCTCTCCGGCGGCCAGCAGCAGCGGGTGGTGATCGCGCGCGCGCTGATCCTGGAGCCCGCGCTGATCGTCGCCGACGAGCCGGTCTCGATGCTCGACGCCTCGGTCAGCGTCGGCATCCTGCGGCTCCTGCGCCGCATCCAGCACGAACGCGCGCTGACCCTCGTCTTCATCACCCATGACCTCTCGACGGTGCGGCATTTCGCCAATCGGGTCTTCGTCATGTATGCCGGCCGCTTCGTCGAGACCGGCGCCGTCGACGACCTGCTCGATACGCCGCAGCATCCCTATACGCAGGCGCTTCTGGCCGCGATCGCCGACCCCGATCCCGACAATGCCGGCCGCGAACGCCCGGTCCCCGGCGGCGAGCCGCCAAGCCTGGTGCGGCCGCCGCCCGGATGCCGGTTCCATCCCCGCTGCCCGCAAGTCATGGCCGGCCTTTGCGACCGCGAGGAACCGCCGGCCTTCGAGCCACGCCGCGGCCAGACCAGCTGGTGCTGGCTGCACCGCTAGAGAAAGGGAAAGGCAATGCGCGCCGTTCTCGTCGCGATCATCGTCATACTCGCCGCGCTCGGCCTCCAGCTCGCCATGGTCGTCGGCGTGGTCCGACCCAGCTTCCTTCTGGCGCTGCTCGGCTATGCGGGCCTGTTCGCCGGCATGCTCATCACCGTCCCCGCAGCGATTCGCCGGGCGCAGCCCTGGCGCGAGGGTTCCGGCAAGTCGTGACGCGGCGCTGGCGCCGCCTTCGCTGGACTGCCGCAAGGGTCGCCGAGGGGAAACCGCCACGAATGCGACGCATCTTCGCGCGATCCGCGTCCGCCCGAACCGTCGGCGAATCTCCCGTCAGGGGTTCAGGGCGAGGAACCGCTCCCCGTCCAGGCGGCGATCAATCGCGCCGACTCTCCGGCGGGAAACAGCAGCAGCACGGCCTCTTCCTCGTCGCGGGCGCAAAGGATCGCGTCGCGCCCGCCGGTCGGCGATGTCAGGACGACGAAACTCCGTCTTGCCTGTCCCGAGGGCGACGGCTCCGGCGCGGGCAAGCCGGTCTGCGACAGGCGGTCGAGATGGCGAAGCGCTTCGTCGTCGCCCTCCATTTCCACCACCTTGCCTGCCTCGAGCCGCAAGCGGGCGGTCGCCCGTGACGCGACCCGGGCGACGAAGTCGGCGAGGGACGGGGGCGAGGCGGGCCCGGATCGCGCCGCGAGCCGCTTCCAGGACGCCAGCAAAGACTCCGGCGAGCAGCCGGTCTCGGCCGGAT
The DNA here is from genome assembly GCA_007131945.1 of Paracoccaceae bacterium. Lineage (GTDB taxonomy): Bacteria > Pseudomonadota > Alphaproteobacteria > Rhodobacterales > Rhodobacteraceae > Pararhodobacter. Next base: position 14,476 of record SLPP01000179.1, read on the forward strand.
CCGGCCGCCGGGAAAGCTTGCCGGACGCAACGGCGAAGGAGGTCGCGCCGGTCGCCATGGCGCCCAGCACTTCGAAAAGCGCATGCGAGGCGGCGCCGTTCGCGTCGAGGATGGGCTTGCCGATCAGCGCCGCGCGGCTGTCGTCGGGTTCCGAAGGCGTGACGCCGCCGACCCGCAGAAGCCTCCGGCCCGAGACCTCGAGTAAGATCTCCTCCCCCCGGTCGTTCCGCAACCGCAACTCGCGCGCGAGCACCGTCTCGTCGATTGCCGAAAGCACGGCCTCGATCAGGCTTTGAGGATCGGCGCCGGTCAGCAGGCGACCGTCCTTCGTCCTGCCTTCCGGCGTGGCGCCGAGCCTGGCCACTGCCGCCGAGAGTCGGTCGACTTCCTTCACCGGCAGAGGACCGCTCTGGAAAGGATCATCCGGGCGCCTCCGTGGTGCTGATTTCGCCAAGCAGCACCCGTGCCCGCGCGGCGAGGTCATCGACCGCGACGTCGGTCGCGCAAACGCAGCACAATGCCTCGCTCGGCACCGCCTCCGACCTCAGGAACAGGCGAAGCTCGCCGTCGACCAGCTGGATTGCCTGCCCGATGCCGGTCGCCCGGCCATCCGATATCACCACCGACGCCCGGCGGGCGAAGGCACCGTCAAGCGCCTCGATCGCCGCCAGACAGATCCGGTCGAACCATTCCTGCGGCTTCTTCTGCCCGGAACTGGCACAGAGCACGAGCCCGGTGGAGAGGTCGGCGAAGGCGAGCGCCTCGCAGCCCGGCACCTCGCCCCGCAACCCGTGCAAACGTTCCGCAACGTTCATCCACTCATGCCATTCGCAATCGTCCTGTCCTTGCGCATGTTAGCATGCATGCGCCGGCAGGCGAGCGAAAAATCGGGCGCCACCGGACCCGGCGGTCCACGACGGCCCGGCAGGGCAGGCGGGTGGCGTCACATCTCGCCGAAAGGGGTCCTCGGCGCGGCGTCCCGCGGCCTTGCGGGGCGCGTTCCCGGCACGGATCTCGGAACCACGCGCCGGGGGACCACGCGACCCTCCGCCGCGTCTTCGGCCGCGATCGGCTCCGGCTCCGCGGCGGGATCGTGTCCGTTGCCCGCATCGGGCCGCTCCGGTTTGCGCGATGCGCCGCCATCCGGCGCGGCGAGCCCGTCCGCGACCTGGTGGATGAGTTGCACCAGCCGCGCCATGAACGGCTCGGCCCCGCTTTCCTCCCACCTGTCGGGATCGTCGCCGGCTTCGGCGGCCATGGTCAGCGACACCGGGAAGCAGTCGGCGAAGAGCCCCTCGGTCTCGCGCCGGACCCGGTTCAGCACGCGGCGACGATCCTGCTCGTTCAGGAGCTTGTCGAAGCGCGTCAGAAGAAGGATGCTCCTGTCATGGAGGCCGGGATCGAGCGAGTCCCAGACCGCGGCCTCGCTCTGCCGCCATGCCTGGGTCGCATGCGTGCACCAGACGACGAGATCGGCCTGATCGACGACGCGCTGCCAGAGCTCCGGCGACATGTTGGGATCCGAGATCCCCGGCATGTCGATCAGGTCGCACAGCTCGAGGATCTCGGCCTTCATCGAGATCCGGACGACCCGCGTCTCCTCCGGCACGACGCCGGAGAGGTCGTCCAGATCCAGCGGGAAGGTGTTGCCGTCCAGATCCTCGCGGGATGCGCTCTCCTCGCCCCAGGAAAGCCAGACCGGCGGCAGCTGCGTCGCGGTGACCTTCATCGGCAGGGGCCGCGAACCGATCAGCAGGTTGGTGAGCGTGCTCTTGCCGGCGCTGAATTCCCCCATGAAGGCCAGGCGCGGCCTGCGGAGGGGCTGCATCTCGGGGCTGGGTTCCGGCTCTTCGGGGCTGTTCATCGTCAAGACCTCGCTGGTTCACGCCGCGTCGCGCGTCAGGCTGGCCATGGCGCCCTCGATCGCCTGCAGGCGATCCTGCGCCGATCGACGCCGGGCGAGCCAGTCATCGGAAGCGGGGGATGTCGTCATGTCCTCGCGGCCGAGGCTCAGGAGCGCCGCCCGCTGTTCGGCGATGAACTCCCGCAGCGTCGCCACCGCTTCGTCGCGCACCCTGCAAACCAGTGTCGCCTTGAGATCCTGGATGATCGGGTCGGTTTCCTGCCGGATCATCTCGCTGAACTCCGCCGTATAGGCGCTGTATCCGCGCTGGCGTCGCCACCAGTTCCGCCACCAGTTGCCCTTCAGGTCGAGCGCGATCGTCTGGCCGATGACGACCGGCGGCGGGACGCGCGGCGAGGGCGGCGGATCGATGTCGAAGGCGCGCTCGATCCGGAATGCCTGCCGGTAGAGCGCGCCGATCTCCGATGCCGTGGAGTCGAACACCTTGCGCGTCAGGCCCTGCACCTTGGCGCCGAAGACCTGGTACGAGGAACGCAGCAGGATCCTCAGCCCGTCCGGCTCGTACGACCAGACGGCCTGGTCGCCGTTCTCCTCGAGATGCGAGATCAGCGAAACCGCCGCGCGATCCAGGAAGTTCCAGTGACACCGGTCAAGTCGCGCATGATAGGCCTCGATCGCGGCGGCGAATTCCTCTTCCAGCGCGCGAATGCCCGCGGCCTCGATCCGGCGCAGCTCGGTGCGGATCACCGCGTCGTCCATCATCAGCCGGGGCGCGCGCGACTGTGCGAGCAGCGAATAGACGCCCGTCGCCTGCAGGCCCTTCGCGAGATTGCTCGCATGCCGCGCCACATGATCGACCATTTCCTGCCCGGCACCTTCCGCGATGCGTTCCGACAGGGCGGCGTAGAGTTCCGGCACCCCGGACAGCCGCCAGACCAGATCGAGCGAGGATTCGTCGTCGGCGCCCGCCTCCAGCTCGGCTTCCGCCCAGTTCAGGAGCGCGTCCGCGCTGTCGCGCGACAGGCAATGGAGCCTGTCGGTAAGCGCATGCATGGCCCAGTAGGCGCTGCCGAAGATGATCTGGGCATCCACCGGGCCGTCGTGCTTGCGCAGCGTCTCGCGCACCGCCTCGCGGATCTCGGCCACCTGGCGCGCAGGATCGGAAAGCTCGTCGACCCGGTTGATGAAGATGATCACCTCGCGCGAATGGATGTTCGCGATCAGCCGGATCAAGGCCATGTCCACGGTCGACAGCGCCTGGTGGGCGCTGAGCACAAGGACGCAGATCCTGCTCTCGCGGATCGCGCCGATGGTGATCTGCTCGCGCATCATGAAGGTGTCGTTGACCCCCGGCGTGTCGCGCAGGCAAAGCCGCAGGGGGATCTCCGGTCGATGCAGGTGCAGGTCGGCGGACTTGGTGATGTCGGCGAACCGGCCCTGGGCCATCGTGCCGTCATCCTCTCCGAAATCGTCGCCAAGGCAGACGTAGCGCTCGATCAGGCGTTCGTCGAAGGTCTCGTATTCGTGTTCCTGCCCGAGAAGCAGCTCGAATCTGCGGCCAAGTCGCGTGCGCGACTTCTCGCGCATCGCCTCGACCTGCTTGCGGACCTTCTCCATCTCCTCCTGCGCGCCGGCCCGGCTGGCCAGTTCACCGAGCCGTCCGCCGACCCTGAGCAGGCGCGACCACTCGTTCTCCTCGAAGAAGCGGAAGATCGCCTTGTTCGGAAGCTTCGGCGGAAGCGGGTCGAGATGCAGCGACGTCACCACCGAGGTCCAGGGATTGACATCCGCCGGCAGCAGGCCCGGATGCCCGACCATCGCGTTCACCAGCGTCGTCTTGCCCGCCTTCACCTGGCCGATCATCGTGACGCTGGGCTCGAACTCCTCGACCTTGCGCTTGAGCCGGACGGCGCTGGCGCGCGTGCTCTCGCTGCCCAGGGTGGCAAGCTCGTCCAGAAGCCGGCACAGGTCCGACCGGTTCTTCAGAAACCGCTCCAGCCTGCCGAAACCGGTGCCCAGCAGGTGCCTGTTCGCCACCTTGTCGCCGACCGTCGATGTCTCGTTCATGCCGCAACTCGTATTCATGGTCACTGACAACTCCTGTCTCGGGCCGTGATCCGCTTCCGTCCGGAGATGCCTTCAGTCGGGGTTGCGGGCGTCGATCCGCCCGGGTGGAACGCGCCACAGTTTCACCGAAATCTTCGCGGCATCATGGCGAATATGCGGCATTTCCTTGGCCGGAGCCCCGCTTGCGCCATCGGTCCGGACGACCTGCGGATCGCGCCGCGGTGTCCGCGCAACTCTCATCCGTGCTCACCCCTCCAATGCATCCTCCAGTTCGCGACGCACCTGCAGGAGCAGCGTCGCCGCGTCGGCCGCCGGGCCGGCTCCCTTTTCCACCTGCAGGAGCAGCATCATCTCCGAGGCCTCGGCCATCAGCTCCTGCAGCGCGGCGGATGCCGGCGCGTCGGCAGGTGCCGCGATCATTTCGCCCAGCCTCTCCGTGGTCTCGGCGCAGCTGGACAGGAACTGCGCATACCTGTCCCTGCCCGCGTCGGGCGCCAGCTGCGCCAGCAGGGCCGCGCGTTCCCGCAGGTGATCGAGCGCCTTCTCGACCGCCGCGCATCGCTTGCGCGCCCCGGACGATGCCTGCGGCCCGCCGCGGCCGGCTTCCCGCGCCGTCGTCGCCGCGGCCGCGGCATCGCTGCCGCCCGTCGCCTTTTCGTAGCGGCGCAGGAAGAGCAGGGCGTTGTCGATATCGGCGCGACGACCCTGCTCCACATGCTTCAGGACCGCGGCGCGCAGCGCGCGTCCACCGCTGGCGGCGAAGGCCGCCTCGTCCACCGCGCTTCCATCGCCGAGCGCGGCGAGGGCGCGCAGCGTCGCGACCGGCAGGATCGCGCAGAATTCCTCGGCCAGCGCCACGGTGAGGGAGGCGAGCTGTTGCGACAGAACGCCGGCGCTCTGCAGCTCGTCCGCCTTGGTCAGCGCGAGGAAGGCATGGTCCTTCATTCCGCCCGGCACCGATCGCCACAGCAGGCGTTCGAATTCCGAGAATTCCTGCGTGCACCAGACGAGGATCTCGGCGCGCCGCGCACCGAGTTGCAGCGCCCGCCGCTGGCTTTCGACCGAGGCGTCGGCGACCACCTCGAGCAGGCTGATCCGGTCGAGGATGTTCAGCGGCGCCTCCAGCGCGAGCATCCTCGCCCTGGCCAGTTCCGGCCCCTCCAGCACCAGCCCGTCGAATGTGTGGGTCGTGCCATCGGCGCGCGTCACGGTCGTCCGCCAGGTCGCGCCGGCGGTGATCTCCACCGATGGCAGCCGGCTGCCCTCGGCGAACATGCGGCGCCCGACGAGCATGTTCAGAAGCTGGCTCTTGCCGCTGCGGGGCAGGCCCAGGATCGCGACACGAACCGGGGCGCCCAGCCGGCGCGCCAGATTCGCGCCATAGTCCCGGGCATTCGCCGGCAGCGAAGGTTCCGACAGCGCCCGTTCCAGACGTGCGCGGACGGCATCTGCCGGATTGCCCGCCATCAGCCGGCCTTCGGCCCGTCGGCGCAGGAGCCGCCCGCCTGCAGCAGCCGGATGCCGGCCATCGCCCGCCGCACCGCGGTCGCGACCCGTTCGGCGATGCGCGCGATGCCGAAGCCGAGGGCGGTCCGGCCGTCGAGCGCCTGCGCGGGCTGCCGCCACCGGTTCCGCGCCACCCGGATGACCGAGACGGTGACATTGTCCTGGTCGGGATCGTCCTGTTCCTCGACGGCGTCGAGCAGCGCCCGCGCGATCTCCGCGCTGCCCGGCCCGGCGCCCTGCAGGACCGCCACGATCTCGTCGGGCGTCAGCGACAGGATCCCGTCGGTGGCGGCGATCAGCAGGTCCTGATCCGACAGGACCAGCGGCTCCTCGGGGCAGTCCACCTGCGCGATCCGGTCGCCGCAAAGCACCGAGGTGAGGCAACTGCGGTCGGGGTGGTACCGGCCCTCTTCGGCGGTCAGCTGCCCGGCCTGCACGAGAAAGTCGATCTGCGGCGCCAGCGAGTGATCCTCGTTGATCTGCCGCAGGGCGCCGTCGCGGAACAGGAAAAGCGGCGAATCGCCGACCGAGATCCAGAACAGCCGGTCGCGGAGGATGGCGAGGGCAAGGAGCGTCGTCCCCATGCCCCGGGTTTCGGCAACCTCCCGGCTGTGGCTCGCGATGCAGCCGTTCGCCGCTTCCGCCGCCGCGCGCATCAGCCGCGGCGCCGTCGATTCGAAGGCATCGGGGTCGCCGCTCTGCAGCTTCAGTTCGCTGAACACCTCGGTGACGGCGATCTTGCTCGCCACGTCGCCGGCGGCATGGCCGCCCATCCCGTCGGCGACGACGGCCAGCGCGATCTCGCCGCCGATCGGGAAATCGGTGATGACCGCATCCTCCTGGTATTCCCGCCGGCCGCGGCTGATCGCCGTCGCGGCATCGACCTGCAGCTCAGATGAACGCGGCATCGAAGTCATCATCCGTCGCGGTCGACGCCCAGTCGAAATCGGCGCCGCACAGGGCCACGAAGCGCAGCGTCGTCTCGCCGATCCTGATCTGGTCGCCGTGCGAAAGCTCCTCGGTCGACAGCACCGGCATGTCGTTCAGCCGCACGATGTTGGCCTTGCCGCCATGCCCGAGGAAATGCTTCTTCTGCTCCGAATCGTAGGCGACCACCGCGTGGTTCTCGCGCGAGATGCTGGTGTCGCCGAAATCCAGGCACACCGCCTGGTCGCCGCCGCGGCCGATCTGCGACAGCCCGTTGTAGAGGCAGAAAGATGCGCCGCGACCCGGCCCCTTGACGACGACGATCCATCCGACGGGGAAGCGACCCGATGCGTCCTCCCTCGCGGCGGATCCGAGCGGATCGATCGAGTTCGAGACCCCGCGCTCGAAGCCCAGCAGCCTGGTCTTGACCCGGCCGGCACGCCGCCCGACGGGTTCGAGCGACGGTTCCGGCACGATCGGGATCGGCGGCGTCTCCGCTTCCGCGAAGGAGGCGGCGTTTCGCGCCAGACGCGCCACCGCCGATACCGCCACCGGCTCCGGCGCAGGAGCCTCGCTCGGCGTTGCGGACGGCCAGTCGGCCATGGTCTCGGGCATTGGCTCGGGCATGGGCTCGGGCATGGGCTCGGGCAGGTGCGCCGCGGCGGGTTCCGGCAGGTCCGGCGCGCTCGCCGGCTCGGGGTCGGTGACCTCGTCGGCCGCCGCCTCGGCGGGAGTTCCGGCGGGCGTTTCGACGGGCGTTTCGACGGACGGCTCGACCGGCGTCTCGACGACGAGCCGAGGCCCCTCCTGCAGATGCTGCCGCAGCCGCGCGAGACGCTCCTCGAAGGGATTGGGCGCCGATCTGGTGTCGGATTCGCCGGTGATGACGGTTTCGTCCCCGTTGACGGCCTCGTCGACGGTCTCATCGGCCTCGTCGGTCTCCTCCGCCTCTTCGGTCTCGTCCGTTCCGAGGGCTTCATCCGCGTCTTCGGCTTCAGACAGGACTTCGGCTTCGTCCGTATCGGCCGCCGGCAGACGGTCCTCGTCCGCTTCCGGCGCGTCTTCGGGAAGCTCTTGCGCGGGCGCCTGATCGACCGGGCCGTGAAGTTCGAGAACCGCTTGCGGCTCAAGCGATTCCGGTTCAAGCGAATCCGATTCGGGTGCTTCCGGCTCGGGCGTCGTGCGCATCTCGTCGTCCTCCTCGATCATCGTCGGCGCCGGCAGCGCCGCCTCGACGGGGTCTGCCGCGGTTTCCTCCGCAACGACCGGCGCCTCGACCGGTTCAGAGGTCGCTTCGAGGAAGCTCTTGCGTCTGAAGAAGTTCATGGTTCTTCCTTTCCAATGGCGCGCACGCGCCTTCACTCAACGCCACAAACGCCATCCGAGGATTCGTCCGATGGCCGCGAAGAATCCGCTTCTCGCCCCGGCGACGGTGTCGGCGGGCGGGACAGGGTCCCGGCGGTCTTCGTTCTCCGTCGCCGCGCCTTCGTCGACGGGCGCGAACGCCGCGAATTCTTCTGTCGTCGCGTCGTGTTCCTCGGGCTCCTGCGCCCGGCCTTCCGCCTCCGCGTCTTCGTCGCAGAGCCAGTCGTCCTCCAGTTGCCAGTCGAAGAACGGTTCCTTCTTCGGGGCGGGCTGCGGCGCGTTGCGGGCTTCCTTTTCCTTCAGCGCCTCCCGCTCCATCGCCTCGAGAACCGCCCGGTTCGTTTCCTCCACGAACTTGGAGATGGAGAGCTCGATCCGCGGATCGGGCCGCGCCGGGGCGGGTTCTGCCGCCGGGCGCGGCTTCTCCTCGATGCGGTCGAGCCATTCCTGCGCCGACTGGAAGCGGTCCTGCGGGAAGACGGCCATCGCCTTGTCGATGGCGGCGAGGAACGAGTCCAGATAGCCGGGGATCCTGCCCGCCAGCGGCTGGTAGGGATCGGCATTCTTCGAGGCCAGCGCGGCGAGTCGAAGCTGGCTGTTCGGCGGCGCCTGGCCGACGAGGAGGTGATAGAAGGTCGCCCCCAGCGCGTAGATGTCGCTGTACGGCCCCTGGTTTCCGCCGGCGAGATAGAATTCCTGCGGCGAGTAGCCGTCCTTGACCACCTGCAGCGCCGACAGGACCCGGCTGGCGCGCGAGGCGCGCTCGCGCGCGGCGCCGAAATCGATCAGGATCGGGTTGCCCAGCTTGTCCAGCAGGATGTTGTCGGGCGAGATGTCGCGGTGCAGCAGGCTGTTCTCGTGCACGCAGCCGATCGCGTGCAAGAGCTTCCTCAGCATCTCGCGGATCTGCTCCGCGCTCAGCGCCTGCGGATTCGTCTCAAGGACCGCGAGCAGGTCGTCGCCCTCGATGTAGTCGAGGGCCATGTAGGCCGTGTCGTTGTCCTCGAAGACCTGGTGCACGCCGACGATGTTGGGATGGCGGACCCTGGCCAGCCGCCGCGCTTCCTGCATGAAGAGGCGCACGATCAGCTTGAATTCCTCGGAATGCGAGCGCGAGCGCGCCCGGACGACAAGGTTGCTCCGGCTGCACAGCGTGCCGGGGAAGCATTCCTTGATCACGACCGTCCGGTCGAGGCTGTCGCGCGCCAGATAGGTCTGGCCGAAGCCGCCGGCATTGAGAAACCGCTCGATGGTGTATTGCCCGCGAAGCAGCTTCGTGCCGGGCTTCAACTCATCGGTGAATTCCTCTATGGCCGCGACCTTGTTCATGAAACTCCAGCCACATCACACGCAACAAACCCGAAACCGATCGGCCCCCAGAACTGGCCGCCCGAACCGGCCCCCAGAACCGGCCTCGAGAACACGGCAGGAACGATTGTCGAGCGGAACTGTGACCAAAAGATGGACGCCAAGGGCCGAACTGCGTCGAAAATGCGGCGATCGTGTGCGAATTGCTTCAATAGCTGCGGAACGGATCCGAGCGCCTTGCCGGGTCGGTCGCGGAAGCGGCAGGGTCGGCGCGCCGGCGATCCCCCATGCCATCCCCCATGCC
>SLPP01000258.1 GCA_007131945.1 Paracoccaceae bacterium
CCCGCCGGCAGGTCCGGCCGCGCGCGCGATCCGTCGCGCAGCGCGACCGCGACCAGATCCACCGGCGCGCCGCGCGCGGCCAGCAGCCGCGCCACCGCGCCGCCGATCGCGCCGAAGCCCACCAGCACGAGCCGCACCCGCCGCGCCATGTCAGAGCTTCACCCAGCCCTCGGGCGGCTCCTTGCCCGGATGCAGCGCGCCGCAATTGGGGCAGGTGCGCGCCTTCTCGTCGGCGTAGAAGGCGGCATAGATCGGCGGCAGGTCGTCGACGATCGATTCGAGATCCACCTCGGCGCGGTGCACTAGGTGCCGGCACTCGAAGCAGTACCACTCGACCGCGTCGAGCGCCCCCTCGGGCCGCGCCGGCTCGATCACCAGCCCGATCGAGCCCTCCTGCGGGCGCTGCGGCGAATGGCGCACATGCGCCGGCAAGAGGAACACGTCGCCCTCGCGGATCGGCACGTCGTAGAACTCGCCGGTCTCGGTGTCATGGATCTTCAGCAGCATGTCGCCCTTGAGCTGGTAGAAGAACTCCTCGACCGGGTCGTCGTGGTAGTCGGTGCGCCGGTTCGGCCCGCCGACGACGGTGACCATCAGATCGGCATCCTTGAACACCATCTGGTTGCCCACGGGCGGTTTCAGCAGGTGCTTGTGCTCGTCGATCCATTTCTGGAAGTTGAAGGCGGCCAGGCGTGCCATGTCTTTCCTCCGGTTTATCTTTCGACCTTTCCCGAATTTTCGGGTCAGGCGGCTTCGGGCAGTCTCAACCCGCAGGTCTCGAAGGCGGCGCGGGTCGCGTCCTTCTCGGCCGGGGTCAGCTCCAGCAGCGGCGGGCGCACCCGTCCGCCGCGCTGGCCCAGCAGTTCCTGCCAGTATTTCTGGTGCGCATGCGGCTTCTCGGCCGGCCGCGTCTCGCGCAGCGCCCGGCGCACGGGGTCGAGCGAGGCGCTTATCGCCCGCGCCTCGTCCACCCGCCCGGCCAGCGCCGCCTCGGTATAATCGCGCATCCGCCGGTCGACCGCGGTTTGGATCAGGTAGGGCGGCGAGGAGCAGAGATAGAGCTTCCAGCCGAGCTCGACGATGTTGTCGAGCCATTCCTCCTCGGACGCGGTCGAGACGATGATCCGGTCGCCGGCGAGCCGCGTCAGTTCCGCATACATCTTGCGCGGCACCGAGTACTTGATCGCCACCACCGTCTCGATATCCGCCAGCCGGTTGCACAGCGCCGGCGACATCAGGTAGCCCGAATCCGGATGCGACCAGAGCGCAATGCCGATATCGACCTTCGACGCGATCGTCTCGTAATAGCGGATCAGCGTCTCGTCCTGCGCCTTGAGGAAATGCAGGACCGGGGCATGGACGACGATCCAGTCCGCCCCGCAGGCCTGGGCGTGGCGGGCAAGCTCGATCACCACGTCCATGTTCTGGTCCGAGCAGGACATGATCGTCTGCGCCCGGCTGCCCGCAGCCGCCACGGCCAGGTCGAAGGCGCGCTTGCGCTCGTCCACCGACATCGAGAAGAACTCGCCCTGCTTGCCGGCGATGAAGAAGCCGTCGATCCCCAGATCCCCGATCCAGGGCGCCATGTTGGCGCGAAACCCGGCCTCGTCGATGCGCAGCTCGTCGTCGAAGGGCATCAGCGCCGCGGCCCAGATGCCGCGCATGTGCTCGAAGGCATGCGCCTTGGCGTCCTTGCGGGTGTATCTCACGTCTCGTCCTCCAGTCCGTTCAGCGCGCGCCAAAGCCGCTCGCTTGTCAAGGGCAGGCGCAGATCGCGCGTGGTGAAAGGCAAGAGCGCGTCCTGCGCGGCATTGAGCAGCGCCGCCGGCACGCCGATGCAGCCGGCCTCGCCCACGCCCTTGGCGCCGAGCGCGTTCGCCGCCGTCGCGGTCGCCTGCTTCGCCAGCCGGATCGCGCCGGGCATGTCGGTCGCGCGCGGCACCGCGTAATCCATCAGCGAGCCGGTCAGCAGCTGGCCGTCGGCGTCGATCACCAACCGCTCCATCAGCGCCGCCCCCAGCCCCTGCGCCAGCCCGCCGATCAGCTGCCCCTCGACCAGCATCGGGTTCAGGACGCGGCCCGCGTCGTCGACCCAGGTGATCCGCTCGACGGTCGGCAGGCCGGTGTCGCGGTCCACCGCCAGCTCGGCCAGCACCGCGCCCGAGGCCCAGGCCTCCGCCGGCGCCGTGTAGGTCTCGTCCACCGTGACCGGCAAGGCGCCGGCCTCGGCCAGGTGCCGCGCCGCACCCTCCCAGCCCGGCCAGTCGTTGACGCGCAGCTTCGCCAGTTCCGCCGCCACCGCCGCGCGCAGCGCCCGCGCCGCGCGCAGCATGGCGCTGCCGCCGATCGCGGTCGAGCGGCTGGCAAGCGCGCCGATGCCGTTTTCCAGCCGCGCGCTGTCGCCCTCGGCGACGTCGATCCGCTCCGGCGGCAGGCCCAGCGCATCCGCCAGAAGCTGCGCCAAGGCCGTCTCGCGCCCCTGCCCCTGCGCCGAGGCGCCGGTCCCGGCCTGCACGCGGCCGTCTTCGGCCAGCGTCAGGCGTGCCGTCTCCCATCCCCGGCCGCAGGGCTCGACATAGAGCGCGAGGCCGAGCCCGACGACCTCGCCCGCCGCCCGCCGCCGCGCCTGTCTCTCGCGCAGGGACGCATAGCCGGTCAGCGCCTCCAGCCGGTCGAGGAGGGCGGCGAAGTCGCCCGAATCGAGCACCTCGCCCGTGGCCGTCGTCCAGGGCATCGCCGAGGCTGGGACCAGGTTGCGCCGGCGCATCTCCAGCGGGTCGAGGCCGGCGGCACCGGCGGCCTTGTCGACCAGCCGCTCGATCAGCATCGCCGCCTCGGGCCGGCCGGCGCCGCGATAGATGTTGACCGCCGGCGCGTCGCCCGTGCGCACGGCAAGGTCGATCTCCACCGCGCCCGCCACATACGGCCCCGGCAGGATGCGTCCGCCATTCGAGGGCGGCGCATAGGCCGAATAGGGCGTCCAGTGGCCGAGCGGGAAATCGAGCGCCGCCTCCAGCACCAGGATCCGCCCCTCGGCATCGAGCGCGAGCCGCCCCTCGGTCGCCGCCCCCCGTCCATGCGTCGCGGCGAGGAACTCCTCGCCCCGCGTCGCGGTCCATTTCACCGCCCGGCCCAGCCGCCGCGCGGCGAAGGCGCAGAGCACGTCCTCGGGATAGATCGAGGCCTTGCCGCCGAAGGCGCCGCCGACATCGGGCGCGACGACCCGGACCGCCGCGGGCGCGAGGCCCAGCATCCGGGCGAGGTCGTCGCGGGCGCGGAACGGCGTCTGGGTCGACAGATGCACGGTGAGCCCGTCGCCCTCCGGCGCGGCGAGCACCGCGCGCGGCTCCAGCGCGAAGGGGGCGACGCGGGGGTGGTCGATGCGCGCCGCGACGGTCGCGGCGGCCGCGCCGAAAGCGGCGCCGGGATCGCCCGCCCGCCACTGCGCGACCGGGTGGCTTCTGTCGCGCGGGTCGTCGGGCGCGGTGTCGAAGAGGATCAGCTCGCCCGCCGCCTGCGCCTGCGCGCGGGTCTCGGCGACGATCACCGCGACGGGCTGGCCGGCAGCGGCGACGCGATCCGCGGCGAGCACGGTCATCGGCAGTAGCGGCGCGCCCGCGATCAGCGGGTTGACCGCCGAGGCGCCCAGCGCGCCCAGATCGGCGGCAGTCAGGACCAGATGCACGCCCTCGGCCGCGCGCGCCTCGCTCACGTCGAGTTCGGCGATCCGGGCCGAGGCGACGGGGCTGCGGAAGACCTCCATCACCAGGCAGAAGGCCGGCGCGAGGTCGTCGGTGAACCGCCCCGCCCCGCGCAGGAGCGGGCCGTCCTCGCGCCGCGTCATGGCGCGCCCGATCCATTCCTGGCTCGCAAGATCCTTGCTCACCCGCCCCCCCGTCGTGACTGACCGGCGCATCAGGCCAGATCGGGATTGATAGGGAAAGATGGGTCTCGTGTATGAATTGATAATCCAGAATTATGAATAAGCCGGGCATCCGCCCCGCGGAGGCCCCGACCCGCCGCGCGGATGTCAATCTGCCACCCGCCTGCCACCCGCCTGCCACCCCTTCTGGAAGGCGGAATCCCAGCAAGACAAGGCGCCTGCCGCCTTCTCACCGCTCTCCGCCCCACCCTGCGCGCGCCCCGTCAAGCTTTCGTCAACCGCCCCGCCCGCCCGCACGGCCCGCCGGGGCGAGGTCGGGCATCAGGTCGCGCAGGTTGCGCTGGATCAGCCGGGCGATCGCCTGCGTCGCCGGGGCGGGTTCGCGGTCCTGGCGGCGGGCGAGCGCGATCTCGCGGCTGATCACCGGCTGGCCCAGCGGCAGCACGTGATAGCGCCGCCCGTGCATCGCGCCGCCGGCATAGAGCGGCAGCACGGCGACCGCGTCGAGCCCGGCGACGAGGCCCAGCGCGGTGTAGATCTGGTGCACCTCGTAGGCCGGCCGGAACGGCACGCCGGCGGCCTCGAAGCCCCGCTCGACGAGCCGGCGGAGACCGCTCTCGGCGGTCAGCGCGACCAGCGGCTGGCCCGAAAGATCGTTCCAGTTGAGGCCCATGCGCGCCGCCAGCCGGTGGCCGGGGCGCACAAAGACGACCAGCGTGTCGCGCAGGATCGGGGTGATCGCCAGCCCCTCGGCCGCGGGCGGAAAGGTTCCGAGGCCAAGCTCGGCGCGGCCCGTGCGCAGATGCGCGGCGATGGCGTCGGTGCCGAGATCCTCGACGCGGATCTGCAGGCCGGGATGCGCGTCCGCGGCCAGCCGGATCAACCTGGGCAGCACCGTCGCGGCCAGAAGCGGCGGCGCGGCGATGCGCACGAGCCCCTGGCGCAGGGTGGCAAGGTCGCGCACCAGACCCACCGCGCGGTCGATCTCGGAGAGCCCGGCCAGCGCGGTGGCCTGGAAGACGCGCCCGGCCTCGGTCAGCTCGACCCGGCGGGTGGTGCGGTCGAAAAGCCGCGCGCCGAGCCCCTGTTCGAGCTCGCGGATCGCCTGGCTGAGCGCCGGCTGCGACAGGCCCAGCCGCTCGGCCCCACGCGAGAACGCCCCGGTCTCGACCACCGCGGCAAAGTATTCGAGCTGGCGGATGCTGGGTTTCATGCGCGTTTCACAAGCCAGGCTCATGAATAACGCCGCCGTCCCCCGCCCGGCAAACGAAAACCCTCGCGCCTCAGCGACCCCGGAAGAGGCCGCCGAGGACGCCGCGCACGAGTGCCTGGCCGCTGCGCGAGCCGAGCTGGCGGGCGAAGGACTTGGCGAAGGCCTCGGCAGGGGTCTCGCGGCTGGACCGCGCGGGCGCCTTGCGCGGGGTCCGCGCGGGCGCGGCGGGTTCGTAGCGGCGGGCATGGGCGAATTCGCGCGCCTTCTCCGCCTCGGCCCCGGCCAGCGCCGCCTCGGCCGCCTTCGCCGCCTCCTCGGCCCGGCGGGCAAGGCGTTCGTGGGCCGAATCGCTGTCGATCGCGGTGTCGTACTTGCCGGCGAAGGGCGAGGCCGCGATCAGCTGCGCGCGCACGCCCGGCTCGATCGCGCCAATGAGCGAGGCGGGCGGGCGGATCAGCGTGCGCTCGACCACGCCGGGCGCGCCCTTCGGATCGAGGAGCGAGGTCACCGCCTCGCCGGTGCCGACCTCGCGGATCGCGCTCTCGACATCGAAGCGCGGATTGGCGCGGTAGGTCTGCGCCGCGCGGCGCAGCGCCTGCTGGTCGCGGGCGGTGAAGGCACGCAGCGCGTGCTGCACCCGGTTGCCGAGCTGCGCGAGGATCGCGTCGGGCACGTCGTCGGGGTTTTGCGTGACGAACCAGACGCCCACCCCTTTCGAGCGGATCAGCCGCGCCACGCGCTCGACCTTCTCGACCAGCGCGCGGGGCGCGCCGGAAAAGAGCAGATGCGCCTCGTCGAAGAAGAAGACGAGCTTCGGCTTCTCGGGATCGCCGATCTCGGGCAGTTCCTCGAAGAGCTGCGACAGCAGCCACAGCAGGAAGGTCGCATAGAGCCGCGGCGTCTGCATGAGCCGCGCCGCCTGCAGGATGTTGACCCGCCCGCGCCCCTCGGCGTCGAGCGCCATCAGGTCGCGGATGTCGAGGGCCGGCTCGCCGAGGAAGCGATCGGCACCCTGCCCTTCCAGCACCAGCAGACGGCGCTGGATCGCCCCGATCGAGGCCGGCGAGACATTGCCGAACCTGAGCGTTAGCTCGCGCGCATTCTCGCCCAGAAACACCAGCATCGCCTGCAGGTCCTTCAGGTCGAGGATCGGCAGCCCCTCCTCGTCGGCGATGCGGAAGGCGATGTTCATCACCCCCTCCTGCGCCTCGCTGAGCTCGAGGATGCGCGACAGAAGCAGTGGCCCCATCTCGGCCACGGTGGTGCGCACCGGGTGCCCCTCGGCGCCGAAGAGGTCCCAGAAGGTGACCGGGCAGCCGCGATAGCCGATGTCGCCAAGGCCGATCGTCGCGGCGCGCCTGAGAAACGCCTCGTGCAGTCTGCCCTCGGCCCGGCCGGGCAGCGCCATGCCGCCGAGATCGCCCTTCACGTCGGACAGGAAGACCGGGACGCCGGCGGCCGAGAAGCCCTCGGCCAGGACCTGCATGGTGACGGTCTTGCCGGTGCCCGTCGCCCCGGCGATGAGGCCGTGGCGGTTGGCCATGCGCAAAAGCAACTCCTGCGGGTCGCCGTGACCCTCGCCGCCGCCGCCCAGAAAGATCGTCTCCGCCGCCATCATCGCCCCCGCCACCTTGCCCCCCGGTCAGGTTTCTAGCCGCTGAACGCGCCGCTGCCTAGTCGACATGGCCGGGGCGCAGGACAGCGTCGAACGGGGCAACGTACGCGGGGTCAACCGGGGTGCAACCGCGCCCGCGCATCCTGCGGGGCAACATCCACCGATGCGAGTTTCTGCCATGACCCACTCCCCCCACGCCTATGCGCGTGCAAGCGACGTGCCGGTGACGAGCTGGCGCTGGCCCAATTTCGCGCCCGAGGAGCTGGCCTGCCGCGGCACCGGCAAGCTGGTCGTCGATCCGCGCGCGCTCGACATGCTGCAGTCGCTGCGCAACCGGCTGGGCAAGCCGATGATCATCACCTCGGCCTATCGCTCGCCCGAGCACAATGCCCGCGTCGGCGGCGCGGCGCGCTCGCGGCATCTGCAGGGCATAGCCTTCGACGTGCGGATGGACAACCACGATCCCGATTTCTTCATCGCCCAGGCGCGCGCGCTGGGTTTCCACGGGATCGGCACCTATCCGCGCCAGGGCTTCGTGCATATCGACGCCCGGCCCTCGTCCGAGGCGGCGATCTGGGGCGATCCGTTCCCGACACGCGCCACGCGCTTTGCCCCCGAGGCGCCGCCGCGCCGGCCGAACCTCGCCGGCAGCCGGACACTCGCCGGTGCCGGCGCGGCGGGCGTCGCGGTGGCGGCGACCGGTGCGGCCGATCTGGC